>JBCDLA010000041.1:0-22875 GCA_038745945.1 Cyanobacteria bacterium P01_H01_bin.74
AAATATAATGGCCAAATAGCTTATAGAACTGTATTACAATTTAATTAAACTGTTTTCGTAAGCAAGTATTTTATCGTTGTGGGTTAATGTGTACTGAATATCATCCAGGCCGTCTAATAAACATTTTTTTCTGAAGGGGTCGATTGTAAAAGACTGGGTCAAAAATTGTGTGGACGCGTTTGGAGTTTGAGTATCTAAACTTGAAAGAGCTGAAATCTGAACAGACTGATTGGGCAAATCAACTGTAATTTTTAAATCCGGGCTTTCTTCAATGGCACTTAACAGGTCAAAAATCACTGATTCTGGGAGGGCAATGGGCAGCAACTGATTTTTTAAGGCGTTGTTTTTAAAAATATCCGCAAAAGAAATCGCCAGAATCACCTGAATCCCATAATCCCGCAAGGCCCAGGGGGCATGCTCGCGGGAGCTGCCACAACCAAAATTATGCCCGGAAACCAAAATTTGAGGAAAATCACTAGAATAATTCTTTTTTTGATAGCGCTGATAGCGAGGCTGATTGAGAACAAACCCTTCAACCGGTTCGCCTGAATGGGTATAGCGCAAGTCATAAAAGAGCTTTTCTCCCAGACCGGTTTTGGTGGTTCCCTTGAGAAAGCGGGCCGGAATAATCTGATCAGTATCAATATTGTTTAAATTCAGCGGGATGGCTGCACTGGTTAAGACTGAAATTTTTTTTTGTGTGGTCATTTCGGGGCATTTCTTTTTTTGGAAAAAGGAAAATAAAAAAAGTAAACAGATAAACTTCCTCGATGCTTACATCAAAGCCATCTCGCGCACATCCACCAATTTGCCGTGCAGTGCGGCTGCAGCAGCCATTGCAGGGCTCAGTAAGAATGTTCGCCCGCCTATGCCCTGACGGCCTTTAAAGTTTCGGTTGCTGGTGCTCGCGCAAGCCTGGCCTGAATCAATACGGTCGCCGTTCATCGCAATGCACATGCTGCAACCGGGTTCTCGCCACTCAAAACCGGCTTCAATAAAAACCTGATGCAGGCCCTCTTCTTCTGCCTGGTCTTTCACCAGATATGAACCTGGAACAACCAGGGCGCGCACCGCTGCTGAGACATTTCCTAAACGGGCAATGCTTGCGGCTTCCCGCATGTCTTCAATGCGGGCATTGGTGCAGCTGCCAATAAAAACCACATCAATGGGGGTATTTTTAATGGGCTGGTTTTCTTTTAACTGCATATAAGCCAGTGCATTTTTAAACTCGGCTTTTTCATCGGCAGAGCTAAACTGATCAGCGTTGGGAATGGTTTCTGAAATCCCAATGGCCATGCCCGGGTTGGTCCCGTAAGTCACCATGGGCTCAATGGTTTCGCCGTCCAGAACCACCGTTTGATCAAAAACGGCCCCGGCATCAGTTGCCAGAGCAAGCCATGTTTTAGAAAGCCGATCAAAATGCGGGCCTTTGGGCGCAAAAGGCTTATCGCGCAAGTAGTTGATGGTGATTTCATCTGGGGCCACCATGCCAGCCCTGGCACCTGCTTCAATGGACATATTGCAAAGCGTCATCCGGCCTTCCATCGATAAGGACCGGATGGCGCTGCCACTGTATTCAATCACATAGCCGGTACCGCCATCCATTCCAATCTTTGCAATGATGGCCAAAATAATATCTTTGGCTGTCACCATCGGTGAAAGTTTTCCTTCGACAACCACATTCATGGTTTTTGAAGGCGATTGCAGCAGGCACTGGGTGGCAAAGACATGCTCAATTTCACTGGTGCCAATGCCAAATGCCAGGGCCCCAAAAGCCCCATGAGTCGATGTATGGCTGTCGCCACATACAATGGTCATGCCAGGCAGTGTTAAGCCTTGCTCAGGGGCAATGACATGCACAATGCCCTGTTTGTTGCTGTTGACCCCAAAGAATTCAATGTCAAAAGCGTTACAATTGGCTTCAAAGGTCTGAATCTGACTGGCTGCTGCAGCGTCTTCAATGGGCAAACTGCGATCGGTGGTTGGAATACTGTGATCCACGGTTCCAAAAGTTTTATCTGGGCGCCGAATAGTAAGGCCGCGCTCTCGGATGCCTTGGAACGCTTGCGGGGAAGTGACCTCGTGAATGAGGTGGCGGTCAATGTACAAAATGGCTGGTGCCCCTTGTTCTTGATGAACGAGGTGAGACTCCCAGATTTTTTGATACAGGGTCCGCTTTGTTTTTTGACTGCTGGTCTCACAAAGGCCCGAGACTTTGTTTAAATGACTGTCCTGGGCTGCTGGTGATGTGTCTGAAGATGCCATTAATGATAAAGGCCTTGTAACAACAGAAGAGAAATAATCCCCGGCTTAAGCGGACTGAATGTTTTGGCCTCCTGTTTTTTTCAACAGGTGGGTGTCCTCCACAACTCCATTGGTTTCCAACTGGCCTGCCGTGTAGGCAGGGTTGGTCTACGTCAGTAGCTGTGCGTTTATCAAGACTCCCGTTATGGCAATGTAGAGTCAAAACATAACAGTCCAACCAGGGATAGTACTATTATCTCAAATGACCCCCATTTTTCGCAAGTTTCTGTTGCGTTGGGTTACAGAGTGTCAAAATCAGGTGACCCCATTCTCTGATATAACTCTGATGTAACTGTTAGCCAAATGAGTGTCTTCTGGGGTCGTAATTTTGATATTGCCCGCTTTTCCTTCAACAAGGCTCACAGGGGGAAGACTAGCCAATTCAATCAGCTGGGCATCATCGGTCACGGTGTGCCAGGGGGCAGTGTAAACGGCTGAAATAATTTTGTAAGCCTTTTCCAATGTCTTTTTCCAGAAAACCTGCGGGGTTTGTGCCTGCCACAACTTGTCTCGGGCAATGGTTTTTTCAATGGTTTTTGCCCGGGACGGTGTGTCCGCGTGCTGTTTTTTCAGTGTATTGACAACTTTGATTGCAGCAATGGCGCCTGATTCGCTTTTTTGGGCCGCTTTAATAACCTCCACAATGGTCTCTAAGTCAATGAACGGCCGGGCTGCATCGTGAATCACAACCAGATCGCAGTCTGTGGGCAGCGCACTCAGGCCATTATAAACTGAGGCACAACGAGACTTTCCGCCATCGGTATAAATAAATTCTGGGACCGCCCCAGCATTTACAAGATCCTGGGCTTTTTGGGAAAGAACAAGGTGCTCAATTTCTTGCTGATAAGGCCCTTTTACCCCGGGCGGATGCACAATGACAAAGCCAGCAATACCCGTGTACTGCATTAAAGCCGCAATGGTTCTGGAAAATACGGTTTTTCCTGCGATTGGTGCCAGCAGCTTGTTTTCGGTTTCAGAGTAACGCGACCCTGAGCCACCTGCGGGAATGAGGGCATAAATTTTCAGTTGTTGCGGCATTGGCGTATGGCATTCAGTTGATTGGTTACGGCTTCTTAAACAGTGCTTAAACGATTACACAACAATTTTTGCAGAATGGTATTTATTTAAAACCGCCTGGCTTTCATTGAAAATCGCCCGAATCCGAACCATTTCTTCATCGGTTGGCGAAACCATTGGTGCCCGAAAGGTCGGCCCGGCAAAGCCCAGTTCAGCCATGCAGGTTTTAATAACCGTTGGATTGGGCAAACAGAAAATTTCTCGGCCAAGATTCAGCTGCTCAAGGTGCAATGCTAAAGCCCGCTGGTGGTTGCCAGCTGCCATTGCTGTAATCATGTCATACAGCATATCCCCCGTTAAATGGCCCAGCACGCTAAACGCGCCATAAGCCCCACACGCCATCATTGGCAGTGTCAGCGAGTCATCCCCGCTCCAGGTCCGCCAGGTTTCTGCCGGCAGTTTGTGGGTGATTTCACTGACAGCATCCATATCGGGATGGCTTTGCTTTACACCAATAATATTGGGGCACCGTTGATGCAACGTGGCCATCGTATCCGGCTCCATCAAGACCATCGTTCGGCTGGGAATGTTATAAATAACAATCTCGGTTTCAACGGATTCTGCCACCTGCGTAAAATGTTCGATCATCCCGCGCTGAGAGGGCTTGTTGTAGTATGGCACCACCACCAGCAATGCATCCACCCCAAGGGCAGCCGTTCTCTGGGCTTCTTCAATGGTGGTTTTTGTGTTGTTGCTGCCGATGCCAGCCACAATTTGAACCGGATTGCCCCCTTTGGTTTTCAAGCCGGAAACCGCGGACTGAACAGTTTGAACCAGCTTTATTTTTTCTTCGCCTGTCAGCGTTGGGCATTCAGCCGTGGTACCATTCACCAGCAATCCATCGCAGCCATGTTGGGCCAAATGCTTGGCCAAGGCTTGCAGTTTACTGTAATCAATGGATTCATCAGCATTAAACGGTGTAATCATTGCCGGTATAAGGCGGGCACTCAGGCTAGGCATTTGATTCTGTCCCTCAAGACAACACAATAAGAATTCAGCAGGTCAATCACTGCGTAAAATTGTACTCAGAAATCGGTAATTTTACATTGATTTTTTTACGAGTGACATAATTTCTGATTCTAAAAGAACAAGTCGAAATAAACGGCTTTCAGCAATTTGGACCACTGTTTTTTGTATAATATAAAGGCAGTTTTAATGCAGTCAAGCAGTCAACATGCAAACCCAGAAAAAACAGAATAAAAAAGCAAAAAATAATATAAAGTAGAAAGAGACCCCCAAAAATCGATGTCTACACCGCATACAGAACTGAACTTCAACCCAGCAGAAGCGATGCCCAAACCGACACTGGAAACCTTTCCAAACCCCAATGCCAGCCGGGACTATACCATTCATATTCATGTGGCTGAATTTACATCGGTTTGTCCGAAAACGGGTTTACCTGATTTTGGGGAAATTACAATTGATTACATTGCCGATAAAACTTGCATTGAGCTAAAAGCCCTTAAGTACTATTTTTTCAGTTTCAGAAACCGAGGCATCTTTTATGAGGCGGTTATCAATGAAATCCTGGATGATCTGGTGGCAGCATGCAAACCGCGAACAATGACAGTAACTGGTACATTTACACCGCGCGGGGCCATAGACAGCAGAATTTCCGCGACTTACACCCAGGCCGGCTATCAACCAGCTTCCTCGTAACGCAAGTAGCCCTCTCCATTCGATCTTGTTAACAACAAATAATCAAGAAAAACGGAGCAAAAAAGCCGTTCTTTCCTCTTAATTTTTTTGTGATTTTCCCCCAGTTGTAACCTGCAACCTGCACCAAAGCCAGATAAAATGAACGTCGCCCAAAAGCAATATTCAGCCTTACTAATACCCTACAACGTATTTCCCAGAATTTACAGGAAACCTTTTCATTGTTGCCTGATGGCCTTGTTTGGCTCAGGGCTTTTGTTCTCTTTTGCCTTGTCCTTAACGGGTTGTCAATCGCCTTCGGGTGGCAATATAAGCCAAGCTCGGCAAAAAATTGACGACATGCTCAACGATGAAATGTTACATACTCCGCCTGTCAAAGACAAAGAATCTGATAATTGGCATAACAGTCAGCCAAATAAAAAGGAATTTTATAAAGATAGTCCCCCCTTACATTCAGACGCTTTTCCAAGACAAGGGCCCGATTTTGGCTTTCATGGACCAGTCAATCCTTCAGAGCTGTTAAAAGAGTTTTTTGCAGACAGCCCACTTGGAAATACTCCTTTTGAAATGCAGTCCAACGGGCAAGACGAGTTTGGTTTTTTTAATTTTAATTCCAATCCACTTCAGGCTTTTTCTGCCCAGACCCAGGCCATTACCGTTCAAGAAAAACCCAGCCACTTTGAAATTTTGATCCCGCTTCTCAATGAAGACGATGCAAATGCTGTAAAAGTAACAGTGAAACCCCATCGCATTCAAATTTCCGGGGTTTTAAAACAACGTGGCAATAATGACGCCCTTTTCAGCAGCACCTTTATGCGGTCATTGACCACACAAAGCACACTTGATCCTGAAGGGGTTGAACAACGCATTGAGCAGCGTTCAGAGACTGAGTATTCCGAAAAACAACTGAAGATTATCATCCCAAAACTGGCAACGAAAGTAGACCCTGATCATTCCATTGGCCAATTGAAAAGCAATTCAGGTAACGGCGATACTCTTCAAAAACCCTTTGAACAAAAAACACTTCGTAACGCATTAAAAGGTATAACCCGCCGGGAAATATAAAAAGCGTCATCTTCTTCTGATTGTCTATTATTTTGAAGTAGTTGTTTATGGTTCACATTTTAAGAAATCATCACTGCCCGTCCTGAAGTTAATGATTCCTGAATGGCAAAACCAGTTTGCGTCACACTGATTAACGATCCTTTTTCTATAGCAGGTTTTCCCGTTTTAATCCCCTCAAAAAACGCCGAAACTTCCTGCAAGTGGCCTTTGTCTTGCTTTTGGTTTTTAATAACCTGCTTTTTACCGTTAACCACTGTGGTGAGTTGTTTAAAATCGTTGAGTTCAGCAATAAAGCCTGGCGCTGTGACTGCGATCGATTCTTTGCCAAAGTGGTTGACAGACTGCATATCCGGTTGCGTTAAATAGGCAATACTGGCAGTAGCCCCGTTGGCAAAGCGGATTACGATTTGAAGATCCTGGTTGGGCAGTTCACCAGAACCAGAGGCAAACACAGAAACAGGCACTGATTCGCAGCACCAGTGGCACCAGTCTACGAAATGACACACTTCTCCAATCAGTCTGCCGCCGTGTGCATGAACCCAGTTCTCTGCAGGGATAGCCCCTGCAAAGACTCTGTAATGGATCGCAATGCTTTTGTGCGGTGATGCGCTGTTGTATTTTGCCAGTTCAGTTTTTAGTGCGACGCTAAGCGGAGCAAACCGACGGTTAAAACCCACCATAACCGATTGTTCTGGGTTTGCAGCAAATGCTTTGATGCAGGCGGCCAGTTCTTCTGGGCTTGTGGCCAGGGGTTTTTCAACAAAGATATGTTTGCCAGCGCTTAATGCTTCTACAACCAATGCCGTGTGGCTGTCATGCGGGGTGGCAATAAACACAACATCGGTCTCAGTATCTGCCCACAATTCTTTTGTTGATGTGCTGCAAAATGCAAAGCCTTCTTTTTGGGCAATGCTTTTGGCTGACAGGCCAGTCTGGTTAATGACGCCACGCCAATTCATTTTTGGCTGACTCTGAATTGCAGGCAGTAAAACAGCTTTCATAAAATTGCCTGCACCAATTAAACTGATGCCCAAAGTATCTTTGTTTGAGGGGGAAGCATTTGCTGAGAATGCTGCTGATTCCGGCTTGCTGCCTGCAGTGGCTTGTGCACTCGTGAACTGTGAGCTCTTGGACTGTGAGCTTGAAGAATCGTCAGCACCAGCAACCGAGGGACGATCGGAAACAGCAGTGTAGTTCAGAACAATGCCCATCGGCTGGGGCGATGCTGTTGGATCTGTTAAAAGATCAAACGCCTTGACAGCGTCTAGTATATCAAACTGATATTGGACCAGCGGCATGACTGAAATCTTTTTTTGCGCTATTAAGTCCAGAAAACATTGCATATTATCCCGCTGCGTCCACCGCACATAGCTAGGGGGGTAATTCTGTCCACCTTCTTCAAAGCTGGAATCGTATCGGCCTGGGCCATAAGAGCGGGAGACCACCACGGCAAGTTCTTTTTTATAATAAACACTGCGCGGGATATTCATTTTCACATCACCCAGCACGACCACTTGCCCTTTGTCTTTACAGAGTTCCCCAGCCAACATGACCGGATCGTTGCTTTGGGTTGCCGCTGCAATTATGACATGATCAGCCATGAGCCCTCGCGTTAGCTGAGAAACAGTCTCGACAATCCGATCATCACTTCGCGAAAGCACGTGAGAGGCACCCAGAGTTTTGGCGAGATCCAGGCGGTATGGGTCAAAATCGATACCAATGGCTTGTCCCCCTTGTGCAGTAACCAACTGAACAGTTAACTGCCCAATTAAACCCAGACCAATAACAACAACGGTTTCACCCAGACCGATTTTTGCAAGCCTGACCCCGTGCATAGCAATGGCCCCAGGGGCAACAAAACTGCCTTCCGTAAAACTGACGGCATCTGGCAAGGGGACACTTAAGTTTTTGGGGATATACACGACAGAAGCATGGTTGGCATATTTCGCCCCAGCACAGGCCACGCGGCAGCCTTTACCCAAATTGGAATCAGTTGTGTTGTTTTCCGTAACAAAACCTGCACTGCTGTATCCCAGTGGTATGGGAGACGACAACTTCTTTTTCGCTTGTTGAATGGTTGAAATAATCCCATTTCGTTTCATTTTTGAAAGCAAAAGCTGGAGACGTTCCGGCTGGGATCGGATTTTTGAAATGAGCCCTTTGCGCGCAAATGAGACAATCGCCCGCTCTGTGCCAGCACTAATTAAAGAGCTTTGGTTCTGTACCAGGATACCTTCCCCTTGCAAGCTGGGCTCCGGGACTTCTTCAAGTCGAAGCGAAGAACTCAGGTATGATTCTTGATAAATTTGCCACATCATTTTTGTTTCAATGGTCCTATGGGTTTGGTTGGGGCCAAGAAGAACTCATTCTAAAAAAGCGATATTCACGCTTATTGAACTATCAGCCCAAAAAATTATACTTAAGCCTGATTATGCTCTCTCGCAGTGTCGATATGAATTAATGAAAAAACGACTCTTATTCTAGCAGGGATCTCACGAACGTGCGTCATAAAGATAGACGAATGCTGGGAATACACTCTCAATTTCAACTCAAAAAATAAGTCCGTAAAATAGAAAGGCTGCTTTTAATGTAAAGTTTTGTTAAAAACCGTTCCAAAAATAGTTTTTGAGGGTTTTATGCAATTGTAATAACAATATGCAAACTGGCATAGGCTTTTTAATACCGGCTGGGTCTGAAAAAACAAACAGCATTGTAAGACATTCTTCAATGTTTAATTAATTTTGGCCAAAATCTCTTCAGCTTGAAGGCGCTTTCCACTTTTACTGGCATACCGAAATGAAACACGGCCTGATTTATTAATGATATAAACTGAAGGCCAAGCCATATTGTTTTTCGAAATATTGGCAACACCGTAGCGCTGAATTATCTTTTTTTCGGCATCAGGCAAAACCGGGAAACTAAGGCCACTTTCCCCTTGCCGCTTTTTTGCATGGTTCATATCATCAGCGCTAATGGCAATCACTTCGGTTTCTTTGGCTTCAAAAGCAGAGAGCTCTTTCTGGATACCAGAGAGCTGGGCTTCGCAGAGGCTACAGAAACTGCCTTGATAAAAAATCAGGACCACATTTTTTTTGTTCTGATAATCCGCTAGTTTAATTGTCTTTCCCGAGCTCGATTTGGCAGAAAATACGGGCGCTTGTTTTCCCACTGCCAACAAATCAATGAATGCAAATGCATTGGTGTTGTCTAACCGGGGGCTGTATGAAGTGAGCGGCTGATCAGCAGATTTCGTTTTTTCTTTGGATTGAAGTGTAGATATTGACGGGACTTTGGCCACTGTGACATCTGCAACTTTGGTACCGGTTGTACTTGCAATAAAATAAAGCAAGACTAAACTTGATGCTGTTGCACTGGCAACAATGCTATTTCTTAGCCAACTCTTCATAAAAAAAATATCCTATTTCTTCTTTGTAATACTTATCGATTCTTTGCACTTTGCTTTACAGAATTCCAAAATAAAAAAACAGCCCCTAAATTTCTGATTTTACGGTGGTCTTTATTTATATTATGCTAACAACAAATCAATTTATCTTGACTGATTGCTCGTATCATTTATTATATGCTACCTGACGAAGATATTACAGACTCGCTGTTACTACTGCTCATCCAGTGGCTAATGACCGGCAGAGTCTTTTAGCAGAGTCTATTAATCGTTACGGAAGAAATTCACAAACAAGTCGTATAACGTTAATCAATCCAAGCCAAAATCAGGTAAACTATTCATACAACCTGTTAAATCAAAGTAATGATATTATCACGTAAAATCTGAAAATTAAGCAGACAACCAAAATTAAAAATAAGCAAAATAAAGGGTTATGATTATGGCTAAAAAAAGAATACTCGTCATGACTGGTGGTGGAGACTGCCCTGGGTTGAATGCAGTGATCCGGGCAATTGTCCGTCGTACCGAGATGGACCCAGACTGGGAAGTGATTGGCAGCATTGAAGCGTTTAATGGGATTCTCCGCGATCCCATGGAAGTTGTAATGCTTGATAGCAAAACCGTTTCTGGCATACACATTCGGGGTGGTACCATTTTAAAAACCACAAATAAGGGCGGTCCTTTTCACTGGCCAACCAAACAACCTGACGGTACCTGGACCTATGAAGATCGTTCCGATGATTTGATTGCACGTCTAAAAAAACTGGGTATCGATGCCATCATTAGTATTGGCGGTGAAGGGTCAATGGATATTGCCCAACGGCTCTATGAAAAAGGAGTTCCAATTATTGGAGTTCCCAAAACCATTGATAATGACTTGTCTTGTACTGATTTAACCTTTGGGTACCAAACCTCAGTACAAATTGCAACGGAAGCCGTAGACCGGCTGATTACAACAGCCGCAAGCCATAACCGGCTGATGATTTTAGAAGTGATGGGTCGTGATGCTGGCTGGATTTGCTTAAGTGCAGCTTTGGCAGGTGGGGCCCATATTGCATTAATTCCAGAAATTCCTTACAACGTTGATGTTGTGGCTGCAGAAATTAATGACCGCATTGAAAACGGGCGTGGTTTTTCTATTGTTGTAATCGCTGAAGGGGCAAAATCAATTGCTGGTGATACAGTGGGTCGTGACAGTGATCAGCCTGGATATCAAAATAAGATCTTAGGGGGTGTTGGGCACAAGTTACTGGATGAACTGACCGGAAAGATCGATGTGGAAGCCCGGGTTATGATTCTTGGGCACCTGCAACGCGGAGGATCTCCCATCGCTTACGATCGAATACTGGCAACACAATTTGGGGTTAACGCCGTTGAGCTTGCCATGAAAGGACAGTTTGGCCATATGGTTGCTTACGAGCATCCGGATGTTGTTGCAGTCCCCATTGCCAATGCCATTGCTGAATATAACTATGTGAAACATGACAGTACATTGGTTCAGACTGCCAGAGGGGTGGGCTTGTCACTGGGCGACAAGTACACAGAGACACCCTCATCAAGCAAAACAGCAGAAAGCCTGTTAACTTACTAATTAACTGACTGACTTGGCTAAAATCTAATCAGTTTGATACTCAATTCGAGACCTGGTCAAAAGTTGGCCTTAATCTACTTGACAAAACAGACAAAGGCATGACTGTCAATGTTACTTCACGCTGGGAAGTACTATTGGTTTGCAATAGTAGTGTTACAGTATCCCCGGGTTGATTCGATATCATTTTGTCAACCGTTTGTTTATTTCTACCAAAAACATCAATACCATTTATGGCAATAATTCTTTCGCCAGAATGAATACGGTTGTTTGCAGCGGGTGTGCCTGAATAAACCTGATCGATATAAGGGTAATCATTGGGCTGAATTAGCATATTGAGCCCGACTATTCCAATATCATGATAAGGCTTTTTGGAGGGCGGTGAAATATTTTGAATATGCCGTCCATGAAGAACAAATGGCGCTTGGTTTTGAAATGTTTGGTCCAAAGGGCTATCATTTTGAAGAAAATGCCTGTCAGAATAGGGTTGCGCTGCTTGCGTTGGATAAGTCAGGCAGAAAAAAGCAAAAACAGTCACGCAAACAACTTGAAGACTTGTTACGGTGTTTTTTGTTAAAGAAAAATGCATCATCACCACTTGCTGCTTGCAACAAAAAATTTTTATTCAAAAATTATGCTCAACAGTATAACTACTATTATAATAATAGCAATTACCATTTTCAACTTTCAGTCAGCCAATCATTAACAAATAAGGTGGATGGATGATGTTGCTTCTCCTTCAAATTCAGTAAAATTAGCAAAAGTGGGAAAGTTGATTCTAATGCTCTCTCAATAGTGACGAGCAAACAGGCATTTTTTATTGATAATGACGCAAATTAAAGGTTCAGGCAGGGAAGTGCTTGCTTTACCAGCTGGAAAAAAAGTTTCAGTCCGCACAATGCATGCCGTTAAGGTCGCATTAAGTTCTGCCATTGTTTTTTTATGTTTCTGCTCCTTCAGTATTCGTGCTGCAGAGCTGGACGGATTTGATATAAACACTACAGGGCGATCGGTAACCGTTACGCTATTTACAAGCCAGGATAGCCCTTATACCGTTCAACAATTGGATCGCCAGTTTTCAATTACATTGCCCAACACCAGTTTGTCAGAAAACCAGTTGGCGCAGGGGATGCCTGTTGTTATAGACAACAAAAATCAGTTTATTGGGCGTGCTGTTACAAGTGGCAGCAAAAATGGGAAACGGTCTGTCAAAGTCATCTTGCCCAACCTGCCTGAAAACAAATATAAAGTGAAAGTGATTCAAAAACGACCGGGACAAGCAATTGCTAAAGGACTTACTGTTTATCCCGTCAGAGAAACTAATAAAAAAAGCGTCCGTATTGCACAAAACACGACCAGGAGCGGTGAAAGCAGTATTCCGGACAATAAAAATAAATCGATTACAGCATACAAATCACCAAACCGTAAAGCCAGAAAAAAAGCCGCAGAAACGCTATTAAAGACCCGATCTCAACCCGTGGCACAACTTGCCATTGCCCAGCAAAGCACACAAAAAACAGCAAAGGTTTTGCCAGTAAAAAAACCGCAAAAAAAACGGTTAACCCTTGCTAAAACACCATTTTTAGCCCAGCCGCTTCAACAAACAGCCCAATTGCCAGAACAATCCAATAAAAATTCAAATCCAAACAGTACCTCCCAAAACCCATTAACAATTAAACCCTTTAAAACCATCTGGAATCCATATGTGATTCAGAAAGATCCTTCTCAGCAACCTTTCTCAGAAAAAAATGAAAATAATGCCACCAGGCAGACCAACCGCCCAAGAGCAACACCCCAAGATTTAATCGCTTTACAGCAACTTCCTTTGGCGCAAAAAATTGAAAACCAAGCATGGTTGAATGCCAGCCCTTTTTTAACGCCATCCCCGTGGTATTCAATGCCTGACTATGGCTTGCCGCCCGTAACACCAACAAATTTACCGTTGGCTAACCTAGCATCCCTTGATCTTGTGGAGTCCAGCCAAACACCGCCAGAAAAGGCCGGGCTGGAAAATGCCAAATCAGAAATAACCGTATCCTCCGAAAGCAATAAGACCCTCACCCCCGAAGACGCAAGAATTGAGACAAACCAGACCCATTCTTTTATCACTGCACTAAATCAGGCCATTAACCCGGTAAGCTGGTTTCAGCAGTTGCCAAACTGGCTTCACGTTTCCCTCGGAATTTTTCTGGGGGGCATTGGCGTACTGGCTTTAATGGGAGCCATCTTAATTCTGACAATAGTATTTAAAGAACTGCCAATCCGTTTTAAATTTGATCTAAAAAAGAAAAATGGCAGAACCGGTTCAATCTTGCCGACTAACATTTTGCGCAATGTTGTTCAAACAAGCCCTGAAACCCATAACAGTGCTTCAGAAACATTGCTGGATCCTTTTCAAACCGAAAAGAGCTGGAGTAAAGCACCTGTCTACAAGACTCTCCCCAAGCTTAATTTCGGAGACTCCAGGCCCTATCAATCCCTGAGATATTTGCGCAGTACACCAAAAACAATGGCCGATGCGACCCAGGCTTTTAAAAAATCCTTCTGGTTGCCAAAGTGATGACAGCGTTTGAATTGTTGATCACGTGTACTTTTTTGCCATTAATCACCAGTTGACGGCAGGTTTAAATGGGCAATGGCTTTTGCCGTGAGCATGCGCCCGCGTGGGGTTCTGTGAACAAACCCAGCTTGCAGTAAAAACGGCTCACACACATCTTCCAGCGTTCTGGGATCTTCCCCCATCGAAGAGGCCAATGCCTCAATCCCGACCGGCCCCCCGGAAAACTGCGCTGCCATCACATGCAACATCTGCCGGTCTGTTTGATCCAAGCCTACTGGATCAATATCAAAAACAGCGAGTGCTTTTTTGGCCAGGTTGTCATCAATTTCATCAGCCTGTGCATGCTTTACTGAGACATAATCACGGACCCGGCGAAGCAACCGGTTGGCAATCCGGGGGGTGCCCCGTGACCGTTCAGCAATGACAAAGGCCCCGGATGATGAAATGGGAATTTCCAGCAGGTTGGCTGATCGCAGAACAATGGCACTCAGGGTTTCCGGGCAATAAAAGTTAAGGCGGTGGATCATCCCAAACCGATCGCGCAATGGCCCGGACAAGGACCCTGCCTTGGTTGTCGCCCCAATTAATGTAAACTTGGGCATAGGGATACGCAGAATTTTAGTTGTTTCCCCTTTGCCGACCGTACGGTCCAGCGTAAAATCTTCCATAGCCGGATACAAAATTTCTTCAGTCAATTTGTTCATTCGATGAATTTCATCAATAAACAACACACTGCCCGGGCTCATGCCCATTAAAATCCCCAGCAAATCCCGCGGACGCTCCAGTGCAGGGGCAGACGTTATATGGATCTCGCTGCCCATTTCATCAGCAATAATCATCGCCAATGTTGTTTTGCCCAACCCAGGCGGCCCATACAATAATAAATGATCCAGGGTGTCTCCCCGTTTTTTGGCGGCATCCAAGGCAATTTGCATGGTTTCTTTTAATGCCGCTTGCCCTATATAATCCTGCAGGGTCCTGGGCCGAATGGTGGCATGGAGTTGGTGATCCAGCCCAGTTTCATCAGTACTGAGAACCCCGGTTCGCTGCTTGGGCCCAATACCTGGCTTTGAGAGAACCGGGGGAGTTTTCTCAGTTTTTTTTTGAACTGACTTTACAGATTTCAAGCCAGAATTCTCAGGAGATCCCGGCGAGTATTGAATAGGCGGACACACAATGTCAATCCGTTACAAGACTATTGGCAGGCTTCACAGTCTGGATCGTCAATCTGGCAGGATTCAGCTTCTGCAGAAACCAGTTCCATTTTACCGTTGGCTGTTTTACCGCGGGTATGGGTTTTTCCGTACTTGCCCTGGTCTACCGTTGATTTTTCAATCTGACTAGCACCAAGTGTCCGCAAGTAGTAAGTAGTTTTTAACCCTGCATTCCAGGCTAATATGTAAAGTTCGTGCAGGAATTTACCGCTGGGGTGGGCCACAAACAGGTTGAGTGATTGCGCCTGATCAATCCACTTGCCGCGAATGGCAGCCGCTTTAATCAGCCATTGCTGATCAATTTCAAAAATATCCGGGTATTTGCTGACCAACTGTTCTGGCAAGTGTCGTAGTTGTGATAACTTGCCGTCAGAAACCTTCAGTGCGTTGGCCATTTCTTCGCCCCAGAGATTTAATCGCTCCATGTCACGAATCATCCAGGGGTTAATCAATGTAAATTCACCCGACAAGTTGGAGTTAACATACAGGTTTTTAAACGTGGGCTCAATGCATGGCGTCGTACCCACAATATTTGCAATGGTCGCCGTTGGTGCAATGGCCATCATGTTTGAATTTCTCAGCCCTGTGGTTTTAACCTGTGTTCTTAACGTTTCCCAGTCCAGCCGGCTAACACGGTTGCAGATGATGGCCTGGCCCCGCTCTTTTTCCAGCTGATCAATGGTATCCAGCGGAAAAATACCTTTACTCCACTTGGACCCCTGAAAGCTGGGGTATGCCCCACGCTCTTTGGCCAGCGCGTTTGATGCTGAAATGGCATAAAAACTGATGTGCTCAAACAGCACGTCGGCTTGCTCCAGATGTGCTTCTGAGGCAAAGGGGATATCCAGCTCATACAACAGCTCCTGATACCCCATTACTCCCATGCCCACCGCACGGTGCTGCAAATTGGCCCGTTCGGCTTCAACCGTTGGATAATAGTTAATGTCAATCACATTGTCCAGCATCCGGACTGCCGTGGTAATGGTTTGCTTCAGTTTGTCGTAGTTGATCTTTTCGCCATTAAAATGGCGGGATAAATTCACGGATCCCAAGTTGCAGACTGCTGTTTCTGACGTGCTGGTATTGAGTGTGATTTCTGTACAAAGGTTTGAGCTGTGCACCACGCCCACATGATCCTGAGGAGAGCGAACATTGCACGCATCTTTAAATGTAATCCACGGGTGGCCAGTTTCAAACAGCATCGTCAGCATCTTGCGCCACAGCCCTTTGGCCTCAATACGTTTGCCTTGAATAAGCCCGGCTTCAAATTCCTGCTCACGCTTTTCATAGGCGGACTCAAAGGCCAGCCCATATACCTCATGCAGTTCAGGCACCGCATCAGGGCTAAATAAGGTCCAGTGGCTGTTGGCTTGAACCCGTTGCATAAACAAGTCCGGAATCCAGTTGGCTGTATTAATATCATGCGTCCGGCGACGCTCATCGCCCACGTTTTTGCGCAGCTCAAGAAAGTCTTCAATATCCAGGTGCCATGTCTCCAAATAGACACAATGGGCTCCTTTTCGCTTGCCACCCTGATTGACGGCAATCGCCACATCATTGTCAATTTTTAACCATGGAATCAACCCCTGGCTCTTGCCATTGGTGCCTTTAATATCACTACCTGTCGCACGCACTGGGGTCCAATCTGTACCAATCCCCCCTGACCACTTCGAGAGTTGTGCGTTGTCAGCATAAGTCTTGAAAATACCGTCAATGCTGTCCTCAACTGTATTTAAAAAGCAGGAAGAAAGTTGCGATCGCACACTGCCCGAGCTAAACAGCGTGGGTGTACTGGGAATGTAATCAAAATTACTCATCACCTTGTAAAATTCAATGGCCCGCTCTTCCCGGTTGTCTTCCTCAAGCGATAAGCCCATGGCCACCCGCATCCACATCCACTGCGGCAATTCAATTAAATTTTGTTTGCGATCTCTAATAAAGTAACGATCCTTTAAAATCTGAATGCCCTGCATCTGAAACTGTTTGTCACCATTGGCATTGAGGGCCTTGGCCAATTTGTCTAAGTCAAAATCCAGCAACCGGGAATCCAAGAGGTTCTCGTCCACCCCTTTTTGAAGGTAGGCAGCAAATTGCGCTTCATAAAGTGCCTGAATGTCTTGCCGGCGGGTTTCTACTGCCCCCAGAACCTGCTGGTACAAAACCCGCAAAACCAAGCGAGCAGCCACATAAGCATAGTTTGGGTGTTTTTCAATCAGTGAGCGGGCTGACAAAATGGCCGACTCGTCAATTTCATCAGTGGTAATCCCGTTATACCAGGCCAGCCTGCATCCCAATGCCACATCAGACCAGCTGACCTGCTCAACACCAGCGCAGGCATCTTGGATTACGGCATTAATTTTTTCTTCATGGATGGGTTCAATGCTGCCATCACGGCGGCGAACTGTTACGGGACTCATGGCTCAATTTCCTTACGGGGTTTCTACTATAATAAACACGGCTGTATCAAGACTTTTGCCCGCCGTCGTGGAGGACAGTCGTTTTACCAGCACAGTGACGCTGGATTTTAGGGTTAAATTTCTGGATGCACTCGCTCTCTGAATGATTGAATTAAAAAATTTCTTGAATCAATTGACTTGCTGTTTCAATTTCCTTACTACAGGAAGCGGTGTTCTTAAAAAGTAAGAAAAACCTCGACAAACAGGGAGAATTCACTTTGATGCATTCAGCGGAACGTTTTCAAAACATACAATGACACAGGGACAAATTTAATCTTTGTTTGAGATTTGTCGAGTGGGACCAGCTTAAACAGGGAATGGTTTTTTTATTGGTTTCTGTTTTTTTTAGTTTTTCTATTTTTATTTTTCTTGGAATGGCCAAAGAGAATTAAAGCAAAGTTTAAAAGTCATCCCTGACTTGGTTTTAGTTTCTTCAGAATGAGATGACTTAAAAGTCATCCCTGACTTGGTTTTAGTTTCTTTAGAATGAGATGACTTAAAAGTCATCCCGGGTCTAGTCTTAGTTTCTTCAGAATGAGATGACTTAAAAGTCATCCCGGGTCTAGTCTTAGTTTCTTCAGAATGAGATGACTTAAAAGTCATCCCATTCAAGTGCACCACCGGTCTGATATTCAGTGACCCGGGTTTCAAAGAAGTTTTTTGACTTCACCAGATCAACCGCTTCACTCATCCACGGAAATGGATTGGCCGTCCCAAACTGGCTGGGCAGGTGCAGCGCATTTAACCGCCGGTCAGCAATATAACGGGTATAGCCTTCAAAACTGTCAGCATTCATCCCCAAAATACCCCGGGGCATCAACTCATGCGCATAATCGCGCTCCAAATCAGCCGCCTTGGCAATTTTGTTGCTAATTTTCTTGCGGAACGGCTCTGTCCACAATAGCGGGTTTTCTTCAATGATCTGATTGATCATCTCAATGCCCACATTCATGTGCATGGACTCATCCCGCATAATGTACTGAAACTGTTCTGCGGTTCCTGGCAGCAAATTCCGGCGACGGAAAGACACCATTGCCGCAAATGAAGAATAAAAGAAGATGCCTTCCATAATCACATAGAAGTCGATCATGTTTTCCAAAAATGCCTGATCCGCTTCAAAAGTCCCGGTCTTGAAATCATTCTGCGTCAGGTGCGGAATAAGTTCCGAGGCAAACGCGTCTTTGTTGTAAATCGAGTCAATCCGCTGGTACATTGTGAAAATCTCAGACTCATCCAGCCCCAGGCTTTCCACAATGTATTGGTACGAATGCGTGTGAATCGCCTCTTCATAGGCTTGCCGAAGCAGATACATCCGGCACTCTGGGGCCGTAATGTGTTTGTACACTGCCAAAACCAGATTGTTGGCCACAATGCTGTCTGCCGTTGTAAAAAAGCCAAGGGCCATTTTTACAACCCGACGCTCGTCATCCGTCAAAATAGACGTAGACCGCCACTGCTCAATGTCTTTCTGCATGGAAATCTCATTGGGCAGCCAATGATTAGCATTGGCAGCAATGTAGGAATCCCAGGCAAACTGGTACCGGATTGGGTACAGTTGAATGACATCGTCTTTGCCGTTAATAACCTTTCGGTTATTGACCGTTTGGGCCAGTGTTTCTGCAGGCTCTCCCATTTCTCTACATCCTTTCAGTTCATTGTTTTGGGGTGTTTCATCAAGTTTTTGTAAGTCGGTTTGTTGGGGTGGTGAGTCAGTTTTTGGTTATTTTTCAGGACTTAGTTTTTAAAATGACCACTGCAATTCTGTTTTCCTTGATTCAATGTAAAAAGTTACCAGAGAAATCAGCATTCTGGTGAGCCGTGAAAAAATGAGGTTAATGCGAATTAATTGTTGAAAACCAGTTAGGAGAATTGTCGTTTTGTATGAAGTTTAGTCTTATCGTTTACTTTTAATGCTTGTTTACAATTTCTGTAAAAATAAATGAATTACAGCCTCTATATAATCAAAACACGGATTTCAAATTTGTTTCTTTAGGTAGAAATTTTTAAAAACTCTGAATCATCTGGTTTATACAACGAATCTTGTAGTAAACAGGTGTTTGATTCCATGAATTAAATACCATTTTAGAGAATTGCGTAAGCGGGGGCAAGGAATGTAACAGATCATTTTGCATTCTGTTTTTTCTTAAAAATCCCAAAGTCCCTGATATTTAATAGCCGTAAAAAAATGTGCAAAGCCGCTTACCAAACAGTTAGACAAGAATTAAAAAAAGCTATATTGTAAACTTTTGTAAACAGAAAGGGGGTTTTTTCCTGGATGACGCTTGCGGCAAAAATGTGTTTTCTCTATATTATCCAACATCGAACACATCACTTTTACACCAAGTGTTGAACGAAGACACCCGAGACTTATCTCTAAAACCTGATATAAGTTCTATGAGTCTATTAATTTAGATAATTATTACCAGCCTCGATTAACTATTTCTTCAGCAGTTGATGTAAAAGTTTCCCCTCACTACTTATATGAAACCCACTTGAATTGCCAGATTTTCGGATCTGGCCTTTTTTTGTCTGTTTCTTTGTTGTGATTCCCTCTGTTTTATGCCTGTATGTTATGCTTTGCGTCCTTCTATGATCTCCTTTCAATAAAATGAACTCCTCCCAAAAAAAACGATCCGCTTATTTTCAAACGCTTTCTCAGCTTGAGCAACACTATTACTGTTTGCTAGAGGACGTCTTCTCATCCGTGCATCCCCGAAAGCCGGAAAAAGGGATTAAAACCTTAATTCAACGTGCTCAGAAGGATTACCAAGCCAGTGACAAAAAAAAGTCTTACGATGCTTATCTGGAAGGTACACTCGCCGGGGCGCGTATGCGGACAGAAAAGCGGATTGCCCTAATGAATAAATCGAGCAGTGAGGTCTGCCTCTTGCAATCTCAAAAACAGCCTGATAAGCCCATCCACCAAAGTCATTCTATGCCTTTTGGTGTGCTTGCCATTAATAAACCGCTTCACCTGACCAGCCACGATGTGGTCGCCAGGCTTCGGAAAATCTTTTCAATGAAGAAAATTGGTCACCTGGGAACGCTTGATCCCCTTGCAACTGGAGTCCTGCCGGTCTGTGTGGGCAAAGCCACACGCCTCATTGAATACTTTAAGACCGACAAACGGTATCAGGTTGAGATTACATTGGGCAAAACCACCACAACACAGGACAGCGAAGGCGATATTATTACCCAGACAGATTGCCGTCCGTATCAGTTCAGCGAAGAACAGGTTAAAAAAGCAATGGATCAGTTCTGCGGTCAGATTGAGCAACAGGTGCCCTTGTATTCTGCCGTGCACGTAAAAGGCAAAAAGCTCTACGAATTGGCCCGCCAAGGCATTCAAAACTTGGACTTTGAATTGCCAGTCAAACAGGTAACCATTCACAGCATTGTTTTAGAGCATTGTGTGGGTTTAGACACTGCACACCCGGTCATCTGTTTTAATGTCCATTGCAGCAGCGGGACCTATATTCGTTCTTTGGCCAGAGATATTGGGGAGGTCTTGGGATGCGGGGCCTATGTCAGCAAATTGCACCGCACGCATCATGGTGATTTTACCGAAGCCCATTGCCTGACGCTTGCAGGTTTGGAAAACAGACAAACAGGCCCCAATGATCACCAAAAAAATACAGGTCAGCCTGCTTTAATGGACCCGGTATCCTTCTTAGATTTACCGCCTTTAACACTGGTTAATCAAACTGCTGTTACAGAACTGAATAACGGCATGAAACTGCCCGTCAGTTCTTTTGATGCGACTGCTATGAAAGCAATCAAGTTTAATCAGGCAGTAGTGGTTTTAAGTGATGGTAACCTTGTTGCGGTTGCAAGACGGGTCGGCAATCAGGTTAAACCTCTTAAGAATTTTGCCGGCTAATTTCTTTCTGCCCATTTTGTAAACAAACTGTAATTTTTTGAAACCATAACGCAATCACATCAGTTTACCAACTTTGTTAATTTATCAAACATGACAGATTGGCCTATTGTTTTGCCGCACTAAAACTAAAACTTGTTTTTACATCAGCGCTTTACACCCTTAAAAACAGATCTCCCAAGCCAAATACAATGTTTAAAATCATTTAATCGATTTAATAATGCGCAAATTTATTTTTTTTATTGTTGTTTATTCCTATTAAAAAAGGGTTATACCACTTATGTCTGCAACTATGCCTTATTCGTTTCCAAAACCTGTGCCACCAACTTCCACCTCTGCAGTTAATATTCAAATTTTTGCCAGTAACCCTGAAGCCCAACAACCAAACAATGTTTTAAATACTATGATGCAACAACCGGTCGCACAGACTCCCGCAACCACTGTTTTGCCCAGTTCATTTAACCCATATACAGATTTATACAGCCAGTATCAACAAGCACTTGCAGAGCGCGAACAGGCTGCCAAAGCCACTGATCAATACATGAAAAACTTAGCAATTGCTCAGGCTACAATGGCAACGCCATCCCCAGCATATATGCCGCCAGTTAACCCTATGGCAATGCAACCTGGCATGATGCTAATGGATCCCAATCAGCCGATGACTGCTATGCAACAAGCTATCCAGCCTGGAGCGCAAATGGCTCAGCAGCCTTACATGCCGCCAGTAGGCCCTATGGCAATGCAACCCGGTATGATGCCGCCGATGGATCCCAACCAGATGGCTGCAATGCAACAAGCTATTCAACCTGCTGGCATGATGCCAATGGATCCTAATCAAATGGCTGCCCAACTCGCGATGCAACAAGCTATCCAGCCTGGAGCGCAAATGGCTCAGCAGCCTTACATGCCGCCAGTAGGCCCTATGGCAATGCCTTTTACCCAGCCCGGCGCAGCTTAATTTCTGCTACTGCTGGGAAGCATATCAGCGTATTTAACCCGCCACTAACCAGTCAATCCAAGCACCTGCTAACTGGCTTACCGGTTGATCAACTCGATCAAGTCATTTCAATGGGCTCACCGGTTGACCAGTTGAATGCTATTCAAGAGGTGACCCGGCGTTCAATAGGCACAACCAACACACCAGAACTGCTTTTAGCAAAAATCGAGCAAAAAGCTTTGCCAGGCATCAGCATTGCCGATCAAAAATGGATTAGAGAAGCATCAATTATAGCACTGGCTAATTTGGACCGATCAACCATTGAACATAGCTCAGGCAGTCGAAAGCAGCTGATTGCCAAACTACCCATTATTCCTGTCCTCAAAGAAATTATGAAAAACTCCAATGAAAGTGCTGAGGTTAAATCAGTAGTTCTCCAGTCCATTGGTATTTTAAATGGTGCTAACAGTCCTATAAAGGATCCAAATTTACGGGCAATTCTCAAAATCGCTAAAAGTGATCAAAACCCTCCAATAATTCAACAACTGGCTAGGGCGATGCTGACAAGAAGGGACAATAATATCGTAATTGAGAGTTTAAATAATTTGCCTAATCAAGAGACCTTATAGATACGGCCAATAGGTAATTTTCTATATTCATCCAACTATAAAATCTACATTTTTGCTGTATCTTCTAGTAGTGGAATTTCTTTTACCTTTTAGGGCTAGACATATTCGA
>JBCDLA010000042.1:0-22340 GCA_038745945.1 Cyanobacteria bacterium P01_H01_bin.74
CAAAAACAGGGGCTTCATCACCAAAAACAGGGGCTTCATCACCAAAAACAGGGGCTTCATCACCAAAAACAGGGGCTTCATCATCTGGTGTAACCTCAGGTGGCACAACTTATTTAAAAATAGGGTTTTCACCCCCCCCAAAACCCAGTCCAAAGCCAAGTAGAACTTGGAGTTTTTTCCGTGGTCTTTCGTTTGGCTGGCCATTTTCCTCAAAACCTAAGGAAAAACCTAAAGACAATCTAGGGACAATTTTAGGGGCTTTGCTTCTTGCAGCTTTTTCAGTGGATGCTGCATTAGCAAAGGGAAATTTTTTCGGCAAACTGGCTCAAGGAATTTTTGGAGTTAAAGATATTCCCATACAGGCACCACCCAATAATCCGTTTAATAACAGCGGTGGACCACCATTTTTTGTGTAGTAATTGCTAATTTTAAAAGGCCTATCAAAGCAAGGAAACAGCCATTGCTGAAGTGATTGCAAATACTTGCCGCTTGCGCTTAAGCCACTGGACCAGGGACGCCCCCCAACGCAGAAAAGATTTGCGTACTGCCAAAGCCTTGAAAATCGAGTTCTGCAATTTCACGCGCAGCCGAAGCCGATGATAATGAGGTGCTGCGGCCTTCAAAAGCCAGGTTGCCCCGACCCGAATTCACATCAATCTGCCCATTCACCAGATTCATGACTTCAAATGTTGCATCACCCGGCAGCCGGTTCACCCCATTCACGCCGTTATTGCCTGCAGCTATAACGACAGGCACACCCAGCGCCGACAATTGATCGGCGCGTTCTCTAACCATCTGTGTTAAAAAGTTATTGCTTGGATCGTATTGTGGAATGTGAACGGCATTGACCTGTCCGCCATTTTGTACGGCCGTAATAATTTCAGCCAAGCCCGTTGCAATATTTAACGTTCGGTTTCCGCCATCGTCAATATTGTAGCGCAGCAAGTCTACGCCCCCATCCGGGTTAATAAATGAAGAAACCAAGGCACCATGGTTAAACCCGTCTGGGTCGGTGACATAGTCATCAATTTGCACAACCACTGGCGATAACGACTGAAAAGGTATAGGGGTTCCTGAAACAGTCTCAGACACTGGGGCTGGCAGCGGTAAAGGAGTCGGTACGGGTTCTTCTGGTAATGGGGCTGGTAATGGTAACGGAGTTGGAGCTGGCTCAGGAACAGGGTCTGGCACAGAAACCATTGAAACGTATTCAAAGATTGATTGCAAGTAATTAAGTACGTTGGAATAAAATGTTTGTGATGTTTGCGTATTGTTACCAGGAGGAAATAGTGTGTTGCTATTTTGTGCCTGTGCAGCATATTGATTGTACTGCTGAGTATGTTTCACAGGGCTGTGGGTATTGTTTGCTTGCATCATTCCCAGCCAAGAGGAATTACTGCCATATGCGGAAATCATTGAAATCGTAACTCTCCAGATTTCTTTTTTCACTGTCTAATAAAATTCATACAGTGTGGAAGGGTGGGAACTCTAGGAAACGTGTGTTCGAGAATAAAAAATATAATCAACTGCTAAGGGTAAGGTCTAATTTAAAATATTTAAATAATTGTTTATAAAATAATAAAAAAAATTAAGGCCTTAAAATTGCGCATTGTGCCCAATGCTGTAACAAATTTTCAAAAAAGCAGATATCCAAAAAAGGGATGTCAAAGCTTAAAAAATCAGTCAACTTCCATCGCTCAAATTTTTTGTCGGCTTTTCGCTGGACTGTTAAATAACAGCTATAATAAAAATATAGCTTTACTAAACTTGCAGACACGGATGCACGCAACCTATGGATATGGCTCCAATAAAGCGCAATTACAACTCACTGGATGAACTTTATATTGCCCGGTGCATCGAGCTGGCCCGTTTTGGCTATGCAACCGTCAGTCCCAACCCCATGGTGGGCTGCGTTATCTTGGATAAGGCGGGTGTCGTTGTCGGGGAAGGGTATCATCAAAAAGCTGGCAGCGGCCATGCTGAAGTAATTGCCTTAAATCATGCCGGTGAAAAAGCCCGCGGCGGAACATTGTATGTTAATCTGGAGCCTTGCAACCATCAGGGCCGCACGGGCCCTTGCACGCAACCCATTATTGATGCAGGCATTGCCCGGGTTGTCTGTGGGACCCTGGATACCAACCCTCAAGTGGCAGGTGCCGGGCGCGATGCATTGCAAAACGCACGAATTTCAGTCCGGTATGGGTTCTTGGAAGAGGCCTGTAAAACATTGAACCGGGTCTTTTTTCATTACATTCAGGCCAAAGAACCGTATGTCAGCATTAAACTGGCAATGACCCTGGATGGTAAAATTGCAAGCCGCCATGGCCACAGCAAATGGATTACCAACGAAACAGCCAGGCAATCTGTGCACTACCTGCGCCACGCCCACGATGCCATTTTAACAACCGCAGAAACCGTTATGGCGGATGACCCGGCTTTATCGGTCAGAAATATACCCATTGTTCAGAAACAGCCCATTAAAATTATTCTCGACCGCAGCCTGAAACTGGATATTCAACACTACAAAGTCTTTCAGAACCAGCCAATCGATAATCAGGCATTCAATCATCAGGAACCAGGCGCCAGGCAAGCCGGTAACCCAAGCGTTCATAATCAAGAAAAACCCCCTGAAATGGCCGATGACTTTGATATCTTTGATGAAGATGCGGATCAGATGCCTGCCATCAATACTGGCCAGGCAGCCGACCATTCCAATGTCTGGATTGTGACCTCAACAGCACAAGAATCCAGCAAACGCTTTGCCCAACTGCGAGAACTCGGGTTCAGCCTGATTGCCATTAATGAAACCTATCAAGGGTTACACTTGCCTGAAGTCATGACCGCCCTTGGAGAACGCGGTATTACCAGCATTCTGGTTGAAGCGGGCGGTCAGTTGGTTTACAGCCTAATGCAGGCCAAGTGTGTTAATCATTACTATTTGTATTATGCGCCCAAGCTGTTACAGGACACCATGGCCAAACCTGGCTTTGGACAGGGCTTTTCGCTTGACTTTCCCGATTCTCCCCAGTTGTCCGTGATTGAAACAACCCAACTGGATACCGATGTGCTGATTGAAGCCGTGCCCCTGAAACAGTAAACGTTCTAATCATCATTTTTAATTAAATTAAAAAATTATAGACCCAGATGCTGGTGCTATAGAAAGAGCTACCCGGGTAATTATGGCCGCTAAACTGCAGTGTCCAACCGATACCCTTCTGCACTCAAAATGCTAGTATGCAGTCATGCCATCCGCACATTCTATGCCATCCCCCGATCAGGGCGAGCCTCCTAAAACCCTGCTTTTCAATTTTAGCAGCTTGTTGGGGGGCACGGTGTTTGCCAAAGCACTCGGCTTGCTTAATGTTATTCTGCTTACGCGAGCAATATCCGTGGAATCCTTTGGTCTCTATGCCCTGGCCTTTAATATTTGGGCTTTTCTAAATCACATGGTTGATCTCGGTGGGTTTCATATTGCAAACCGCAATTTGGTGGAAACCCAAGACCCTCCCCGGGAAACGTATGAGTCAATTATTTATTTGCGGCTTTTTGGCTGTCTGCTATTTCTGCCGTTGCTGTTTCTGGCAGGACCACTACTTAACATCTCGCCCAGCTTTAATCTGATTATTGCTATCGGGATCTTGGCAGGCTTTGAGACTTTTTATGATCTATATTTCAGTGTCACGATGCAGCTAGATAAACGTGCTAAGGCCCGCGTCTCAGCAAGTCTCTGCAATACACTTGTCATTGCATTGGCGCTTGCGGTCAACCTATCACTGCAAACCATTATTCTGCTGATTATGCTCAATCCGGCACTAAAACTGATTTTTGACTGGTACTTCAGCAAGAACCCTTTTGCATGGCGCTTGTCCAAGCCCAATTTTGCTAAAATCAAATCCATTGTAGTGGATGGATGGCCTGTTTGGTTAAGCAACCTGCAATACACCATTTTGACCCGAATTGATACATTGTTGCTGTTGGTTTTACTACCGGCAGCTATGGGTCAATATGAACTTGGAATTTATTCAGCAGCATTCCGGTTTTCTGAAGTGATGGGCCTGCTAATTACCTCGCTCATTCCCGTATTATTGCCCCTGCTGGTCAAAGCCAGTAAGACAGACCGTCATATTCAGTGGCTGGCAACAACTTGCGTCAAAACAATTCTCAGCTTATTGGTTGTGGGCAGTCTGATTTTATTCTGGTACGCCCCCCTCATTACCAAACTCATTGGTGCAAAATACGAAGCTGCCTCCGCGTGTCTTCAAATCTTAATTGCCTCGCAAGCTTTTGCAGCCTTTAACGCTGTCTGCTATAACCTCCTTCTGGTTTATAATGCACAACGCAAGTCCTGGGTTATTATCAGCAATGTATTATTAACGCTTGCCAATATTGGCCTTAATATCATTTTAATTCCGCAACTCAAAGCCAATGGGGCCGCTTGGTCTACTGTACTCACTGAAATGATTGCAAGCGTTATTATGCTGATTTCAATCAGCTGTTTTACAAAAATTCGTTTAATTCCGGTTCTGGCTATTGTCCTGGTTTTCACGGCGGTGTCCAACGCCTGGGTTTTCTTTAATATCTTGGGTCCAGACAGTCAAAACAACCACTATCTCTTGGCCTGGCTTAGCCCGGTCCTGTTTTTAGGCTTAATGCTCAGTACAAAAGTACTCAATGTAAGCGATCTAAAAAAACTGGCCAATGAGAAACTGGGCAAAACACAGGTTCAATAGTCTAAGCTGGCACAGTGAGCTTATTGACAGCTTCAACCAGTTCTTTCACAGCATCCGCGGAGTTCTGCAATTGTTGCTTTTCGTCTGCAGTCAATTCAATTTCAAGAACTTGCTCAATCCCGTTTTTTCCCAGTTTGACCGGCACACCCACATAGAGATCTTGAATGCCATATTGCCCCTTTAAGTACACGGCACACGGCAGTATCTTCTTTTTGTCTTTGACAATCGACTCAATCATTTCAAGCACAGCAGCGCTGGGGGCATAAAACGCTGAGCCAGTCTTCAAATGAGCTACAATTTCGGCGCCCCCGTTTCTTGCACGATCAACAATTTTATCGATGCTTGCCTGATCCATGAGCTGCAATAACGGAATTCCAGCAACACTGGTATAACGGGGCATTGGCACCATGGTATCACCATGTCCTCCAAGAACAAACCCCTGGATATCGCTAATGGAGACATCCAACGCTTCAGCAATAAAGCTTTTGTATCGCGAGGTATCGAGAACACCAGCCATACCAAAAACCCGTTCGGAAGGAAACCCTGTTGCTTTAAGCGCCACATGGCACATGGCATCCAACGGGTTTGACACCACAATCACCATAGCATTGGGGGCATATTGCTTAATATTTTCAGAAACGGCTGTGACAATTTTGGTATTGGTCGCCAGCAAATCATCTCGGCTCATCCCCGGCTTTCGCGCAATGCCTGCTGTAACCACCACAATGTCCGAGTCTGCAATGATCTCGTAGGTGTTGCTGCCCTGAACCTGGGTATCATAACCATAAACAGGGGCAGATTCAGCAATATCCAGGGCCTTGCCTTGCGGGATACCGTCTAAAATATCCACCACCACCACATGCTTTGACAATGATGCTTCTGCAAGACGCTGAACCAAGGTGGCACCCACATTGCCTGCACCAATCACTGAAATTTTATGCAACATAACTTTTTCTCCTTCCTCATTTTTTTGCTTATTTTTTTCCAAATTTTTTTTAATTTTTAATTCAACCTCACAATCTGTGAAAAATTAAAGACGCTAACCAGCCTTAATTCATCAATTTCATTATCTATTTCAATGGCGTTTCTTTCATTTCAATTTCATTAAAATCGAATTTCTTGGCTTTTAATTTTTTGGCTTTTCTTAAATTTTTTATAGGCACAAACATATCTATATATTGATTAATAAACAACTTGAAGCTTCTGAAGTCCAAGTAAAATGTGCAGAAGGCTTAAACTCTTGATTCACTTTGTATTTTAATGGGCCATCGTCATACAGATTTAAGATTAATTTTCATCTATTTTTTTAATTTCTTTTCATTTTTCCAATAGTAACACAATCCAGCTGTGGGCCCACAGAAAGAGGCTAAACAAAGACGAAAATTCTTGATGAAACGAGAGTTAACCAAGAAATATCTCAGACTGTTTTTCCAAAAAAATGACTGACATCCCCAATGCATCGGCAGATAACTTTGAATTGAAAGCCTATAGAACAGTCAAGGTATAATCTTAAATGTTATAAAGGCATTGAAAAACATTAGTATGAACAGAGACCTTAACATGAAATGTTTAAAAGTTAAGTGGTCCAAATTTGCAAGACAGCAACGGCGTGCTATGATTTTTACAACTTTTTTTTCCATGAATAACAAAACTCTTTTATTGTTTTAATGATGGTCTTGTTTATACCGAAGGGGAATCTTTATGCAGCAATCACTGTTTGGGCTTTCAACACCGCAACAATCCAATAACCCCTCTGGCCTTTTGGCTGAGCCGCTGGTTTCTTTTCCATCGTCTGTTAATGAAGCTGAAATCAAATCCCTACTGATGACCAATACCCAGAATCAAACCCCCTTGTCAGAGGCCGTTTTCACCGTCATTGATCTAGAAACCACCGGTTTAAGCCCCAAAAAAAGTAGCATTACAGAAATTACAGCCATTCAGTACCAACAGGGAAAGGAAATTGCGAAATTTACCACCCTGGTCAAACCCCACCACGTGATCCCGGAAGAGGTCGAGTTATTGACGGGTATCACCAATGCAATGGTCCGTCACTCACCGTCATTGCCGGTGGTTTTGGGTGAATTATCCCAGTTTTTAGGCGAAACCCCGCTAATTGTTGGGCACAATGTTTCTTTTGATGTGGGCTTCTTGTATGAAAAACTTGAGCAAAACGGCCTTGAGATGATGACCAGCCGTTTTGACATTCAACGATCGTTTTGTACAAAAGTGCTTGCCAAAAAAATACTGCCAAGTTTGCCCAGTTATGAAGGCATTGTGGTGGCAACAGCCATTGGCTATCACAACCCCAACCCACACCGTGCAGAAGCCGATGTCAGAATGAGTGCAGCCATTTTATATGCCCTTATTGAAAAATTAAAGCTGCAAGCCAGTGACGCTGAAACGTCGTCTTCATCACAAGCAGTCGAAACTGTTGGAGAACTTCTGGCCCTGCAAGGAAATTTATCCGCACGGTAAATCAAGCAAGATTGCTAAATCAAGCAAAATTATTGAAATGAATGCTTGTATTGATAGCAATGCTTGAGTAAGGCAAAAACTTTTTTTTCGGGCAAGCAGTTTGTCTCATTTGCCTCAGTTAAGCGGTTTTTTGTCGCTGAGATGTCATTTATTTGTCAGTAATAAGCTGCTTGTAGCCTTGAAGCTTTTTGTGGCATGCGTGCTTCGGGTGATAAAAGATTGAGCCAAGCATTGACCCTGCTTTCCAGCTGAGCAGGCGGGCATTCACTGATTTCTCGAACAACCGCAACGCTATCAACACCACAGTCGAGAACCTCTTCTGCATTGTCAAGAAAGATGCCAGCAATGGCAACCATCGGGTAATTGGCCAGAACGGATCGCCAGCGTTTTAATGCGGCAAGGCCTTGCGGCTTAAACGCCATCGATTTGGTGGTGGTTTCAAAAATGGGACCCACCGCAATATATGAGGGATTGACCGCCAAGGCTCGCCCAACTTCGTAATAGCAGTGGGTGCTCACGCCCAAGCGCAAGCCTGCACTGGCAATCGCATCCAAGTCAGCAGTATCCAAATCACTTTGGCCCAGGTGTACCCCATAGGCCCCGCAGGACAGCGCCAGCTGCCAGTAGTCGTTAATAAAGAGCTGGCAATCATACTGTTTGGATATGGCCACAGCCGATTCTATCTCAGCAGCCAATGCGTCTCCTGACAAATCCTTAATACGCAGCTGAATGGTTGAAACGCCCAGTGGTAAAAGTTTTCCGAGCCAATGGGCGCGGTTCACTATCGGATAAAACCCCAGCGGGCCACAATCAGGAAATTTTTTGCGTTGAACCGGTGTATGTATCGTCTTGGTGACTGTGGGCATATCCGCCGGTGTTTCTGGCCACTGTAAAAACGCCAGTGGGCCATGGCCGTTACCCAGATTGGGAGCCAGGCGAATACCCTGATTGACATAAGCCTTGCCGATTATAACAGCATCCGCAATGCTGTATTGAAGGGCCAGCGCGGCTGTGATTGCAGCAGACAATGTACAGCCAGTGCCGTGCGTGTTTTCTGAGGGCTGCCTAGGGCTGTTAACCCACAGCTGAGAGTGGCCGTCTGTCCAAAAGTCTCGGCAAATTTCACTGAGATTATTATTGTCGCCGTCTACCATATTTTCAGTTGGATTTCCAAAAACTGAGTGTCCGCCTTTAATAAGAACAGAGTTGACCCCATAATCCAGTAGCTTTTTGGCGGCCCGCTCAATATCAGCGGGTGTTTCTATTGGCATTGATGCCAGCAACTGGGCTTCTGCCAAATTGGGGGTTAACACATCCACCCAGGGCAACAGCTTGTCTAAAATCACTTGAATGGCCTCCTGCTCAAGCAGGCAATCGCCAGACGTTGACAAAATAACAGGATCACAGACTATTTTAGGCTTGTTCGTCAGTCCTTCAGCCGAATTACGCGCTTCAGGCGAATGGAACGTTTCGTTGAAAAAATCAACCACACTGTTCACAATGGCTGCATTGGCTAGCATACCTGTTTTCAGGGCACTGCACGGCAAGTCAACTTGTAAGGCGGTGAGCTGCTGCTGAACGGCTTGAGAAGACAATGCTACAGTGTGCAAAACCTGCTGGGTGTTTTGGGCTGTAACGGCTGTAATCACCGAGCACGCATGGGTGCCCAAGTTCGTAATTGTCTTTAAATCAGCCTGAATACCTGCCCCACCCCCAGAGTCTGAGCCAGCAATGGTCCATGTTACCGGCAGTGTTGTTTTGATTGTTTGAGCATGCGGTATCATGTGCCTTGTCCTTACAGCGTCTAAAAAAATTAAATGAAATAAAAAAGGCTATTGCTCTTTACTGGCAATTTGGGTGAGCTTGTCCAGGTTGGTGATTATAATTTTTCCGCCACGCAAATAATTCAGGCACTGATCTGTTTTTTTAAGCCGACTGACAATCCGAACGGACTCTTCGTAACCTATACCCGTTGCACTGGCAATATAATCGTGCGGCAACAAAGTTTTCAGCTGAAGGCCTTCTTCTGTTTTGACAGCACCGTCCCTATTAAAATGATAAAGTAATATTTTGCAGACACGCGCATCTGTTTTCTTCACCACCTGGTTGTGTGTTTCGTAATTAAACCAGAGCAATTTTCCCATTTCAGTCATCATCGTCAAACTGATATGGGGGTATTGACTCACCAGGCTCAAAAATGACTGCTTGTTAATGGAGAGCACTTTACATGGGGTCAAGGTTTCTGCCGTATAGGGCATTGGGGAGTCGGTGAGCACACTGGTCACCCCAAAGAATTCACCCACCGAGCAGAGCCGCACAATGGTATGTTCTCCGTTGCTGGCGTATTTAACCAGCTTAACCGTGCCTGAAACCAAGAAATGGATGCGTTGGCCCTGCTCTTCAGGGTAGTCGCGCTCGTAAAAAATAATGGTTTCTTTCTCGTAAGTATTTTCAGTAAACGAGGTGCTAGCAGCCAGTACTTCTTCATTACTAAGGTCATTAAATAATTTGATCAGTCGAAAATGTTCAACAATGGTTTCGGATGATGCCAGCTGAGTGCTGTTGTTCACAATGAAACCACCCTTCCTAATTTTAAGATATAAGTTCAAATTTTACGACCAAAAGCCCGCAAATACAAGCATAGCTTCACTGTGCAAAGTGGTTTGAAAACAACTGCAACTGTAATATAATAATGATGTGTTACTTTAAAAATAGCCTCACAATGCAAATCACACCAGCCCGTTTTCAATCTCAATATGCTGCAGCTAGTCCCCAGCTGTCTGGCCTGCAAGAAATGATTCGTCAAAATATTCAAGACTCTTTCAGGTTAATGGGAGCCGCAGAGCAGATGCAAGCAAACGGTAATTATAATCAGAATTCACAAAATCGCTTTAACCGGCTCGTATAAGTTTCTAGCAATAAGTCCCTCAAAATCCATCAATAATAAACGGGCTTCTTTTTTAACATAATTAATAGGAAACTGAAAAACATCAAAAAATATATCATTGAAAACGTTATAAACGACGAAGATCTATTTTTACTTTTTCATTTTTAGTTAGAAAAAAATGGTCAATCCAGCATTTCAGTTGCCTTCTCAAAAAGAAAAAGAAACATACGTTCATCAGCTTTTTCAACGAATTGCTTCTCGTTACAATATAATGAATGATTTAATGACTGGTGGCTTGCACCGGCAATGGAAATTTCAAGCAAGCCAACTGATTTCCCCTGTGGAGTCGTCCCCACGCTTGCTGGATGTTTGCACAGGGACAGGGGATTTATTGTTTACTTTAAATCGGTGTTATCCCAACTCAAACTTGGTGGGCATTGATTTTTCAAGCAATATGCTTTCTATTGCAAAGGAACGCCTTAATAAAAAAAATATACCGGCTGAATTGGTTGAGGGGGATGTTCTTAATTTACCATTTGAGTCTAAAAGCATCGATGGTGCTATTGTCAGTTATGGGTTGCGCAATGTTTCAAACTACGAAAAATGTTTAACCGAATTGCACCGGGTTTTAAAGCCGGGGGCTCGGCTTGTGATTTTGGACATGAGCCACCCCAAAGGACTCAGTAAATTGATGTCTTCATTTTACCGGTTTTCTATAGTTCCTCTAATGGGGAAATTATTTGCTAAAAATGCCAATGCGTATCAGTATTTGACCCATTCCATACATTTTTATCCCGATCAAGAGGCATTGAAAGCGTTAATGACAAAGTCAGGGTTTTGTAATGTAAATTATCGTAATAAATTTGATGGAATTTGTTCAATACATTGGGGCAATCGTCCGAACTCTACATAGAAGACTTTTCTTTTTAAAAAAACAATTTAGGTATTTTAATAACCGTTCGAAAAAATAAATACAAATTTAATAGACGAATACTTTTTAAACACAGTGGGTAGTGATCATTCAATAAAAGGAATGTAAGTCATGTTAAAGCAGTTTGTTCAAATGCAGATTTTCCTGCAAACATTAAGTTCTAAAAAAAATAATGCTAAAAAAGGCCAGTCCTTGGCAGAATATGGCCTAATTATAGCGCTTGTTGCCGTAGTTTGTATTACAGCACTAACAGGACTGGGTGGCAGTGTAACTGGATTGCTAAATGGCCTGTCAGGAACACTGGGTGGAATTCCAACTGCCGCAGGTGGCGGCGGCGGCGGTGGCGGCGGCGGCGGTGGTGGCGGTGGCGGCGGGCCATAAGTCACCATTAATTCCATAAAGAATCACTTGCGTTATGAAAAAAAAGCTTTTTCATACACTATTTCAGCGACTGCCTCTAAAATTATGGGGGCAGTCGCTTCCTGAATACACCCTAATTTTAGGGTTTATAGTAGCATTATGTTTTGTGAGCTTGCAGTTTGTGGGTAACAGTATCAGTGTTTCATTCAGTAATGCGTCAACCCGTGTTACTAATACATTGCCAGCCAACTGATCCATTTTTAAAGAGCAATTTGAAAAATACCAAGATTTTATCTGATTTCTGTCTGCTTTCTAAGGCTTTTACAGCACCAGAGTGACTGTACTATAATAAGCAGCTGTATTTGAAGTTGCTATAAAGTGCATTTTCATTCTCTGTAGACCATGACTAGTAAAAGCAAGACGGATTATTCAATGACCACGCCCCCTGTTTCAGAAACACAACCCACTGATTCCTCGCAAAGCCCTATTAAAACCATAAGGCAAGGTCGAGTTGATAAACTGGAAAAATGGCAAGCACTGAATCAAAATCCCTACCCTTATAAGTTTGACAGAACCCATGAAGCACAAGAACTCCACACCCGGTACGATCAACTGGCTGCAGGGACTGAGACTGCTGATGTGGTAAAAGTTTGCGGTCGGGTGATGGCGCTGCGAAACAGTGGAATGTTTCTGGATGTTCATGACACAACTGGCAAAATACAGGTTTTCTGCCACAAAGAAAACTTGTCGGTTAAAATACTAGCAGGGGTAAAGTTAATTGATGTGGGCGACATCATCGGAGCCACTGGCAGCATTCGCAGAACCCCCCGCGGCGAGCTCAGCGTAAAATGTACAGCGCTACAAATGCTGGGCAAATCTTTGTTGCCCCTGCCTGAAAAGCATCACGGGTTAACAGATTTAGAGACCCGTTACCGGCAGCGTTACCTGGATTTAATTATGAATGCTGACAGCCGGAATATACTGCTGAAACGCAGCCAAATTATCCAAACATTGCGGGAAATGCTGGCTCAAAGATCTTTTGTTGAAGTTGAAACCCCCATGCTTCAGTCGATGGCCAGTGGGGCAGCAGCAAAACCCTTTTTAACCCACCACAACAGCCTGGATACCGATATGGTGCTGCGCATTGCCCCTGAACTGTATTTAAAACGCCTGATTGTAGGCGGGCTCTCTGAACGGGTTTTTGAGTTGAACCGCAATTTCAGGAATGAAGGCATTTCCCCTAAACATAACCCTGAATTTACAATGATTGAGCTGTACCAGGCTTACGCCGATTACACGGATATGATGGCATTGACGGAAACCCTGATTGCAGGCCTTGCTGATAAAGTTTTGGGCAGCACATCCATTGTTTTTCAAGGAACCGCCATTAATCTGGCAACGCCTTGGGAAAAAAAGTCAATGATAGCTTGTGTGCTGGAAGAAACTGGCATTGACTTTAATGCCATTACCAGTGATGAAGCGGCGCGAGCTGTTGCTAAGGACTTGGGGGTTTCGGTTGAGCCCTACGACACATGGGGGTATGTGCTTGAGAAAGTTTTTGAAGAAAAAGTAGAATCAAAGCTAATCCAGCCCATTCATATTACAGATTACCCCCGGGAAATTTCTCCCTTGGCCAAAGCGCACCGTGACGATCCCAGACTGGTTGAACGCTTTGAAACCCGAATCTATGGCTGGGAAGTGGCCAATGCATTCTCAGAGTTAAATGATCCACTTGATCAGCGGCAGCGCTTTGAATCACAACTGGCACAACGTGATGCTGGTGACGATGAAGCACACCCAATGGATGAAGATTATATTACAGCCTTAGAATACGGCATGCCACCATGTGGTGGTCTGGGTATTGGCATTGACCGGCTTGCCATGCTGCTTACGGATTCAGCAAATATTCGGGAAGTCATCGCATTCCCGACATTAAAGCCAAAGCCATAACCCATTATCGAATTAATAATTCTTTACACAGGGGGTCTAAAAAGACAATCGTGCACTTACAGTTGTTTTTATTATAATAAGGAAAATTCCACTCCCATCCCTACTGTGTCATAAGACGTTAGTCATCTCATTACTTTTGAGATGACTTCTTTTTATGGACAAGCCATTAAGTGACTTACAATCTCAGCAGGTTATGCCTGTGTTGACAGTGTGATCGAGTGACAGCTGTATATACCACCCAGTTGCTTTATTTTTTGATCCAGGCCTGCGGGCAAAGGATTGTCAAGGTTAAAGACCATCGTCGATTCACCCCCAGCAGTGTCGCTGCCTGAACTTTGACGAGCAACCTGCAAGGCACTAATATTCACCCCGGCTTCCCCCAAAAGTACAGCAACGCCCGCAATCATCCCCGGCCTGTCATGATGTTGCGCAATTAAAATGTGCGGGGTAGCCTGTAAGGTCATCTGGTAATTGTCTACAGAAACAATTCGAAAAACAGACGCCGATACATTGGGGGTCAATGTCCCAGCCACAGCATGCGAATCTGATTCTGTAATCACTCGAACTTCAAGCAGGTTGAGATAAGACTTGTTGGCTTGCTTGTCCAGTATTTCCTTAACCTGAATCGAGTTGTTTTCAGCAATAGCGGGCGCATTCACGTAATTAACCCCTTCACGCCCCTGGGACAAAAGCCCTTTGAGGACAGCCAACGTGAGGGGTTCTGTTTTAAAAGCACTGAGTTGACCGCTGGCAACAATTTCAACACCTCGGACCGGACTATCGGTGAGCTGGCTAACAAAGCATCCCAATACCTCAGCCATTGGCATATAATCTTTAACAGGTTCTAAAATCTCGGGACGCAGCAAAGGCAGATTGACAGCGTTTTTTGCGTATCCGTACTCAAAAAAAGCTTTGATTTGCTCTGCGACATCAAACGCCACATTGATCTGCGCTTCCTCAGTACTGGCACCCAGATGCGGCGTTAAAACTACTTTCTCAGCATGCTCACCCAGGTTTAATAACGGGTTATCCTTTGAAACGGGTTCTTCATCAAAAACATCAATGGCTGCCCCAGCAATCCCCCCGGATTGAATGGCTTGCGCCAAATCAGACTCGTTTACAATGCCACCACGGGCACAATTGACAATTCTCAAACCAGGCTTACAGCGAGCCAGTGTTTCTTTATTGAACAGGTTGAGCGTTTCTTTTGTTTTCGGCGCATGAATGGTAATAAAATCGGCAGTGTCATAAATCAAATCCATGTCAACCGCTTGGACTCCCAGGCTTTCGGCAACTGTTGCAGAAAGAAAGGGATCGTATACCAGCACTTTCATTCCCAAAGATACGCAGGTTCTTGCAACACGGCGACCTATTTTACCAAAGCCAACAACGCCCAGTGTTTTTCCAAACAACTCAATGCCCAATAGCTTGCTTCTGGCCCAAGTACCAGCTTTTAATGCGGTATCGCCTTGGGGGATATGACGCGCCAATGCAAAAAGCATCCCAATAGTGTGCTCTGCTGCTGCAATGGTATTGCCATCCGGGGAGTTAATCACCACAACACCGGTCTTTGTTGCCTCAGCAAGGTCAATGTTGTCAGTACCCACTCCCGCACGACCCACAATTTTTAGTCTCGAAGCTTGCATTAAAACATCTTTACTAACCTGAGACGCACTGCGAACCATGAGTGCATCGACATCCCCAATTTTTTCAAGCAATTGCTCGTGACTGAGCTTGGGCTCATAAATCACAGTGGCGCATTCTCTTAAAACCGCTGCAGCTTGAACGTTGATATTGTCTGTAATCAATACCTTGGGCTTACTGCCCCGCATTTCAGACACAAAGCACCTCTTTGCCCTCAAAACGCAAACTTGTTGCAGCAGCCACACCGCTTCCGGGAGTTACTTCACATCCTAAATTAATTAAGACAGATTCCAAAGCTCCCAGCGTTGTCAAAATTTCCCGCTGACCAATATAGCCCAGGTGCCCAATGCGGAGAATTTTTCCCTTTAGCGATTGCTGACCGTCTGCAATAATAATTCCAAAATCAGTTTTCAAACCTGCCCGAATGTCAGCCACTGATAGCTTTTCAGGGGGTAAAAATGAGGTCACAGCATAACTGGCATAATCGTCTTGTGAGACAAAAAGCTTTAACCCCATTGCAGACAATCCCGCGCGCACCATTTGTCGGTTTCGATAATGCCGCACAGTAATTGCATCAAGCCCTTCCTCTAAAATCAGTAACAATGAAACATCCAGGCCCAATATCGTGTGTGTGGCAGGGGTGTACGGGGTGTTAAATTCTGCTTGGGCTTTCAGTGTTTTTGCAAAGTTAAAATAAAACGATGGCCGCACACATTGCTGGTGCGCTTTTAGTGCTCGCTCGCTGAGTGCCAGAAATGAAAGCCCAGGGGGAACCATAAAACCTTTTTGACTGCCGGATACAGCAATGTCAATATCCCAGTCATCGAATTCAAATTGGGCTGAAACCAAACTGGTCACCGCATCAACCATCACCAAGGCTTCAGGGTGGTATTTTCGTACAACTTTTGTCAACGCCATGACAGGGCTTAAAGCCCCGGTTGAGGTCTCACTGTGTGTCATAAAAACACAAGAATAACTGCAATCACGGTTTTTTTCTAAAAATGACTCAAGTAAGTCCGGTGTATGGGCTTGTCCGTGAGGGACTTCCAACACATCAGTATGGTAGCCCAGTGTCTTTGAGAGCTCTGCCCATTTTCCACTGAATACCCCTTTGATTAACACCAACACCTTATCGCCCGCATTCAGCGTATTAATCATAGCAGCTTCAATCGCCCCTGTACCGCTTGCCGTATAAAGCAGAACCGGCTGTTGGGTTTTAAAGGCTTTTTGAAGGTTGGGCAAAACCCGTTTTAAAACTTCTTTAAACTCAAGGCTGCGGTGCCCAATTGCAGGTGCTGCAATAGCTGAACGAACAGGTTCTGGTAAGGGGGTTGGCCCCGGTATCATCAGAAGTTCAGAGTTTTTCATAGAAACACTTTCTAACTGTTAAGTTTTAAATTAACAACTAAACTAACAGCCCTTCAATTCAGCAGAGAATCGCATATTTGATACCTTAAAAAGCTTTTCAGGCTTTATTAGGCAGGGGTGGTCTGTCCTCGGAACTTGGCAATTAGCGTTTCAGCAATGTTTGAAGGCACGGGCTCATAATCAAAGAACTCCATGCTAAATGTGCCTCGACCCTGCGTTTTACTCCGAATGTCAGTAGCGTAACCAAACATTTCAGGCAAGGGAACAACGGACCGTACTTTTTGGGTATCGGTTCCTTCAATGGGCTCCATTCCTTCAATCCGGCCTCGGCGACTGGATAAATCCCCAATTACATCCCCCATAAATTCTTCAGGAACTTCAACTTCAACCTTCATCATGGGCTCTAGCAATTGTGGTGCTGCTTTTGGCACACCTGCTTTGGTTGCCATTGATCCTGCAATTTTAAAAGCCATTTCATTGGAATCAACGTCGTGGTAACTGCCGTCATACAAGGTCGCTTTGACATCAATAACCTCATATCCGGCCAATATACCACCTTGAAGAGCTTCTTCAATGCCTTTTGAAACAGGGGTCACATATTCACGAGGAACAACACCACCAACAATTTTATTTTCAAACGTAAAGCCAGTACCACGTTCCTGGGGTTCCAGACGAATCCAAACATGGCCGTACTGACCTCGGCCACCCGATTGGCGAACGTATTTGCCTTCAGCTTCAACCTGCTTGGTAATGGTCTCACGATAAGCCACTTGGGGTTTACCCACATTGGCCTCTACTTTAAATTCTCTCAGCAGACGGTCCACAATGATTTCAAGGTGCAATTCGCCCATACCAGCAATCACGGTTTGACCGGTTTCTTGATCAATTCTAACCCGAAACGTTGGGTCTTCTTCCGCCAGCTTGCCCATTGAATTGGCCAGTTTTTCCTGATCCGCTTTTGTTTTGGGCTCAATGGCAACTTCAATAACCGGATCAGGAATGTGAATGGATTCCAGAACAACCTGGTCATTTTCAACACAAAGAGTATCACCCGTTGTTGTACTTTTTAGCCCAACAACCGCAAAAATATCACCAGCCCGGACTTCAGAAATTTCTTTGCGGGTATCTGCTTCCATTTGGAGCAATCGGCTAATGCGCTCTTTGTTGTCTTTGGTTGCATTCCGCACATAGCTGCCCGCCTCTAAAACCCCGCTGTATGCCCGGCAAAAAGTCAAACGGCCTACATAGGGATCAGTCATAATTTTAAAAGCCAATGCCGCAAAGGGTTCATTATCATCGCTTTTACGCTCAGTCTGGTTGCCATCCAAGGTTTTGCCCTGAATGGCTGGCACATCACTGGGTGCAGGTAAAAAGTCAATAACGGCATCAAGAAGCAGTTGAACGCCTTTGTTTTTAAAAGCAGTCCCACAAGCAACAGGAATGATTTTCACCTCGCAAACCGCTTTTCGCAAAGCAGCTTTAAGTTCATCAACCGGCAAGGTTTCCCCGGAAAGGTATTTTTCCATCAGCTCGTCATCGGTTTCCACAATGGCTTCAACCAGTGATTCACGCGCAGTTGACGCAGCTTCAGCATAATCTGCCGGAATCTCAGTTTCTTCAATATTGGTGCCAATGTCATTTTTGTAGATGTAAGCTTTTTCAGACAACAAATCAATAATGCCACTCATCTGATCTTCAGCACCAATGGGAATTTGAATGGGGTGCGCATTGGCACGGAGCCGATTTTTAATTTGCTCAACCACCCGCGTAAAATTTGCACCTGTTCGGTCCATTTTATTCACAAAAACCATACGGGGCACTTTATAACGATCGGCTTGCCGCCACACAGTTTCTGACTGAGACTGAACCCCGCCAACTGCACAAAAAACAGCAACTACTCCGTCAAGCACTCTGAGAGAGCGCTCCACCTCAATCGTAAAATCAACGTGTCCTGGCGTATCAATAATATTGATCTGGTGATCTTTCCAATAGGATGTAATCGCTGCGGATGTAATGGTAATCCCGCGCTCACGCTCCTGATCCATCCAATCAGTTACCGCGGTTCCTTCATGAACCTCACCAATTTTATGAATTTTTCCAGTGTAGTAAAGAATTCGCTCGGTGGTCGTTGTTTTTCCTGCATCAATGTGCGCCGCAATACCAATATTGCGAATTTTATTTAAGGGTGTTTTTCTGGCCACGGTTGCTAACCTCTAATTAAAAAACTTGTAAAAGACATAAAATTAAGTGGTTTAATAAATCTGGATAATATTTTGTGTAATTTTAGCTTGAATTTTGAATTACGGCACACGTAAAACAAATGAATTAATTCGTAAATTTATTAACCGCATTAGTACCTGAAATGCGCAAACGCTTTGTTTGCCTCAGCCATCTTTTGGGTATCTTGCTTCTTTTTAATCGTCGTCCCTGTATTTTTATAAGTGTCTAAAAACTCATAAGCCAACTTGAGCGCCATGCTTTTTCCGCTCCGTTTACGGGCAAACTGAATTAACCAGCGGGATGCAATGGCAGTACCTTCATCTTCTTTCACTTCAATGGGGACCTGATACGTAGAACCACCAACACGCCTTGCTTTAACACGAACCAATGGCCTTGCTTTTTTAAGCGCTTTGCGAAAAACCTCGATTCCGGGGTCTTCCGTTTTACCTTCTAACTCTTCAATTGCTAAATAAAATATACGGCAGGCCTTACTTTTCTTGCCGTTCTTCATCATTCTGCAAATAAACCGCGTAACTTCCGGATCAAAATATTTTGAATCAGGAAGCGGGATTCTTTTTTGTGGTTTTGAGCGACGAGACATATAAAGTTTATACTCCTAAAATTGAATTTTGTTTTTCGCGGAAGTAAGACTTCATTGAAAGTGGGTTAAAAATGTTTGGAATTAACCAGATTTTTTAGCACCATAACGGCTACGGCTACTTTTTCTGTTTTTAACCGGGCCAGCATCAAGCTTGCCTCTGATTAATCGATAACGAACTCCCGGTAAGTCTTTAACCCGACCACCTTGAACCAAAACCACCGAGTGTTCCTGAACATTGTGACCAATTCCAGGAATGTAAGCCGTTACTTCAAAGCCACTAGTTAGGCGAACACGAGCAACTTTTCTTAAGGCAGAATTAGGTTTTTTAGGGGTTTGTGTGTAAACTCGAGTACAAACGCCCCGTCTTTGTGGGTTTTTTAATAATGCAAGTGATTTTGACTTTGCTTTGGCTTTTTTTCGAGCCTTACGAACAAGTTGAGCAATGGTTGGCAAAAGCGTTAAACCTCCAGAGTGTATTAGCCTGTGTTTGAATGGATTTTTTTGAATAAAACGGTACTGCAATAATTTAATACTAAGTACAAACAGTTGACTGAAGTAAGGTCTAAATTATGACAAAAAACCAATACTCAGAAGAGTAAATCTAGCCAAAGAACGTGGTAAAGTCAACTGAGCACCAAAGATGTTGCAACAGGTTTCAATTGCTCTAGTCGCTTTTCCTTTTTAACTGCAGTTTTCAGAGGGTCTCCTGTAAATGCGTTACATTTGAGCAGGTCCAAAAGTTGAAAAAGGCTGTTATGGTAAGATAGTAGATAAAGTTGAATGCAGCCAACAGCAAGAAACGCAATGGTGACTGTGCTTTTTCAAAAATTTTATTTAAAAAAATATTTGCGAATTGATGGCCCTATAAGAAGAAAACGCCAGAGTGCAGTTTTCAATCATCGCAATGTCAAGACAACCGGCAACAAAGCCCTCTATATTCTCTTTCTCACATTAATAGGACTAAGTACAGTTTATAATCTGTCGGTATTGCCTGCCAATGCAAGCCAACCAGATATTCAGTCCCAGAACTTGCAAACAGTTGTTCAACAGGGCAATCTGGCAGCAGACAAAAAAAACTACGCGCTAGCAATCAAGCATTACAAGCGTGCCATTCAACTGGATCCAACCAATAAAAGCCTGCAAAAAAACTTAACCGTTATTTTAATTAATGCCGGGGTAGAAAAGCAAAATCAGGAAGACTTTACGCAAGCTTTTTCTTATTTTGAACAGGCCGGGCAGGCAAACCCAAACATCGCAGCATTAAATGACTCAATTAACGGTGCCATTGCAGATGCCCACTACGGTCAGGCGATGAGCCTGCGGGAAATCCCTGATCAAAATACTGGCCATTACAATTACCATGCAGTGCGTGAGGCACTTGAAAAAGCGCTTCAGAAAAAACCGGATAATCCCCTGTTTCGACGCTCACTTGCCGGGGTTTATATGGATGAAGCGTACCCATTGGCCATTGATGAACAGTTCGAGCAGGCAAGGGTGCTGCTAGAAAAAGCCCATGGAATCGATCCTGGAAATAAAACTGTGAAAGGATCACTGGCCAATATTTACATTGCACTGGCGCAAAAATTTCCTGAAAAATACAGCCATTTAACTGATAAAGCCCTGGTGTTGGATCATTCACCCCGAATTCAATCGGTGGTTGAGCGCATGCAGTTAGCCAACCCGGAAGCCCGGGCAAACAACGCTGCTCAGTTTTCGATGGCCGTTGACGATATTCAGGCCTCTCCGCCGCCAGAAATGCGAACCCTGTCTGTCCATCAAATGCTCAGTGATCTCGAACTTCAGCTGGCCATCTCTCCTGCAGAAAATCAGGATATCGTCCACCGGCTGGCGCGTGTTGAACAACAGGTTTACGGCAAGGCAGGCACAGGCCCCGTTGCACTGCGTGCAAAGGCAGTTTATACGAGCATGATGGGATCTTACACGGGCAAGAATCAGCCGCAAGAAATACAACTCGCTCAAAAAAAATCCCCATTTAAAACCAAAGACAATTACCTGGACAGGGTGTTTGCTGTTACTGACGGCAAAGTTATTCGTTGGGGGAAGTTTCCGTTAAGACTTTACTTTGAACCGCCGGAAGACAATAATTCACTCTATCAAGAACAGTATAAACAAGCTGCCCTTGCGGGGTTTACCCTCTGGAAAAAAGCAACCAAAGGCTTTGCCAATGTCGTAGAAATTCAGGACCCAAGTCTGGCAGACATTACCGTGCACTGGGGTGTGTCAGCCTACAGCGATCGCTTTGCCAATGAAGAGAAAACACCTGAATTGACCAAGCAGTACCAGGATTTTCGAATGACTGCCAAATCGCAAAGCAGCCGTTTTAGAAATGTATTAAGAATGGCCACGCAAGTAGCAACAATGGCTGCCCCAGGGTATTTCTCATTGGCACCACAAGCGTTTAATGCAGCCATGCAGTACCGGCAATATAAAAATGTGGCCTTAATTCGAAAAGAGTCTGAAATCACGTTGGGGCTTGCCGCGGTGAAAGAACTGCCCCCTGATGCACAGCAAATTTTTGTTCAGAATATGGCAGCCAGAGAATTGGGGCATGTGCTGGGGTTAAAAACCTTGACTGAAAATCCAGATGACATTATGTACCGCAAACTCAACATGCAGACTTTAAAACAACCCTCTCAACGGGATTTAAATACACTGAGCGCCCTGTACAAGTTGTCACCGAATATTATTCTAAACGTACGGTAGTCAAGCCAAATAAAATTCTGACCTTTTACAGGGTTTATCTGGCTTTGAATGTTAACTTTGTAACAATATATCATTGGTTTAATTTTTTATTGAATTAGTAAATATTTTATATAGAAAGCTTTGAGTGTTGGCTTCCATTCCAAGGCATTTCTCTTCGAATTATATAAGGCCAGGGATCAAAGGTTTGACAAGGTTTTCCAGATTTTCAAGGCGTAGAATATATTTTTATTCCATTTTTTCTTCGAAAAACAGTAAAACGGTTAAAAACCCTATAAAAACTGTTTTTCCGGGACTTTGTAAATAAGCGTAACGCTAACTTTTTTGACAGGTTTCCCATTGTTTGATAGTATAACAGTGTCTTCAAATGATATAACACCTTATTATGTTACCGAAGTCACTCGTTTACAAAATACAGACTATTTTGTAAATCACCGGTTATTGTGTTGCAAA
>JBCDLA010000043.1:0-22326 GCA_038745945.1 Cyanobacteria bacterium P01_H01_bin.74
GCATCCAAGATGGCTTCTTTGGTTACAACGGTATCATCTGAAAGATCCAAACCAACAATAGCGGCATTAATTTCGCTGACTCGCATTGCATTAAAGTCACGAATGCCTGAGTCCCCAACAGGATCATCTGATGGTGGTGCTTCCATTTCATCAGTTTTAAACCGATCTAAAGCATCAGAGAGTTCGCTGGGCAGAATTCTTGGCCCGTAATCATCTTGCAAATAATTATCAACAAAGTCTTTGAGGTCAGCAACCGTTAACTCACGGTGTGCATTCTCAACAACAGATAATAAAAACAAGGCTTCATCTGAATCATCTCTGTAAGCATCCAAGATGGCTTCTTTGGTTACAACGGTATCATCTGAAAGATCCAAACCAACAATAGCGGCATTAATTTCGCTGACTCGCATTGCATTAAAGTCACGAATGCCTGAGTCCCCAACATCACCAGGATCTTCAACATCACCTGGGTCTTCAACAGGTTCGGTATACTCTTCATAGATACCTGCTGTCGTTAAAGCCTCTATAAGTTCACTTGTTGTAACTTTCTTGCCAACATCTTTGTTGTCTTCCAGGTAATTTTCAAAGAAGTCCCAAGCATCGTCCAATGTAAGCTCATCGGTATTTTGCCTCAAGAAATTTAAGAATTCAGCTTGATCTTCTGTGAGATCTGCTCTGGCAATATCTGCAGCACTAATGACTTCATCCAGGGCAACGCCTGAATCTTCAAGGGCTTCAAGGGCTGTTTCAACATCCGTTACCTCGATTGAACTGAAGCGCTCAATTTTATCTTCACTCGGCACGTCAACATCATCGTTTACGCCAAGCAAGTCACTGATGTCTTGAGAATAGAGTTCATCGCCAGATTCCAGCTGACTGAACAGGGCATTAATGTCTGCCTTATTAAAGTTGCCATCATCTTCACCGGTAACCGCTTTATCGAGATGGGCTGCATTGGCTTTCAAATCTTTAGCAAACTGTATCAAATCCGCAGACAATGCATTGCCATCAGCATCTGTTAAGTCATTGATTTCAGCATCTGACAAATCTTCAATGCCTTCACCACTTTTTAATGGTGCATTATCTTTGTCATAGATGGCTTCTAATAATTTCTCAAGATCGCTTTCGGTGACTATATATTTTTCAGATACCCCAGGGGCAGGATCGGTATCTGGGTCATCTCCTCCAGTCTCTCCTGAGTCATCAGCGGGCGGTGTGTATCCAAATTCTTGGTCAAAGTCGGTATTTGAAATCCGCATTGAATCGCCATCGCCACCTGAACTTGCCTTGGCATTAAAATGATCTAAGACATCTTCAATGCCAGATCTTGATGTCAAATCATCAAGTCCTATGGCATAAAAGGCTTCACCGTCATTGGCAACCAAACGGTTCAAGAATTCTTTTTCACCATCACTAAGGTTATTGTAATAATCAAAACCACTGTTTATTAAATCATTGATAGCGTCTAAGGTTAACGTGCCGCTGCCAAAGTCTTTACTTCCTCTGATTGTATTTAAAATACTGGTTGCCCGTTCTTCAGTGATCGAGAATTCTGGGGAGTACTCATCTTCGGACTTTCCACCTTCAAATGCGGTATTCAACTCTTCAGCAGTTAATACATCATCTTTATCACTATCAAGACCTGTCATTTCAGTATATGTAATCGTACTGCTATTATTAGCATCTAATGTTCTAAAATTCTCTAAGACTTGTTGATAAAATCGAAGTTGTGCTTCTTCTTTTGAGCTGAGACTGTCTGATGTTAACTTTTTCTCGAGTAACTCTTCTCTTGCGGCCTCAATTTCAGCTCTCGTTTTTCCTGTTTCATCATAGGGGTCAGAGAGGATGCCCATATCATCAAGTTTAATAAATGAAAACTCTGCCCCCAACTCATCGACGTAATTCTGTCTTGCAATATCATAATCTTCTCTAATGATGTGATCGCCACCATTGAGATTTGCATAAGCTTCTAAGTCACTTTGTGAAATAGCACCGTCATCACCAATCAGGGTGTACAATTCTGTGAACTGCAAATGTGCTAGCAACCCTTCTTGACCTTCAGTAGCACTTACTCCAATAGCTTCTGAAAGTTCTGCCGATGTTAAATTTTGGGCTTCATCTAAAGTAATTTCGCCATTGTTATCAGCATCAATGGCATTAAAGACCTCTTGGGCCTTTGACCAAGTAAGCTGATAATTTCTATTAATGTTTGTCATACCTTGTTGCTCCTCTTCTTCTGAATCTTGTTCTTCTGACCCTTGTTCCTCTGATTCTATAGCCTCTATTGCGCGGCACTAAATTCCGCTGCTGTAATTCGACCGTTAGCGTTTGTATCCAATGCTGTAATTTCATCAGCCCCGACTTCACCGTCGTCGTTTGTATCGACAGTGGCAAAATTATCCAGTACAAGCTGAGCCAGTGGAATGACGCGATCAGTGTTTATAAATCCACCAGCCCGACCTTTAAGAAAGTCGTATATCAGGTCATTTCGCTTATCCAACAACGCCTCTTCTGACATGGGTGTGCCAAAAATGTCTTCTCGGTTCGCTATCCAGAGCGCAACATCTGAAAATTTTTCAACTAAATCTGCAGCAATTTTATTTCTTGTAACGTCAAAATCTCCAACAGTAATGTCATTGCTGCCGCTTAAGTTTGCATAAGCTTCTAGCTGACTTTCTGAAAGCGAGCCGACTGTTACGCCTGTGGAACCTTCACCAGCCACGATGTATAAATCATAATAATATTGCAGATGGTTAAAAAACGCGCGCTGACTCTCTGTCGAAGGCGTTCCAAGTTTTTTGTTAAGCTCAACAATGCTTAATTGATTTGCATCATCTCTTGTAATTTGACCATCTTCATCAGAATCAATGGCTCTAAAAACAGCTTGGGCTTCTGTCCAGCTGATACTGTAATTTTCAAAAGAGCTCATGTAAGTTTTTTCCTTGTGGGTGGGTAATAAAGTGTGGTTGGTTTGTAGCGTGTTTTTTTTGCTTTAAACGTTTAACGCCATTGTGAAAAACGGACTGACCGGGCCAGCGTAAAATCATTCAGGTGTGAAACGGGTGGGGATGTACTGAAGTGTTATATTAATTTTTATTTGGGGGATTTGTTTGCTAGATGGGGTAATGTGATAATCAATAGAGTGCGATAGGTGTTTTTTAATAAATTTATATTTGCATAAAAACAATTGTATAAATATTGATGCGTTTCTCTCTTTGAATGTAAATGATTTGTAATGATTAAAGAGAGCGCTCATTGAGAAACAACGAACTGAGCGCAAGACGTTCGTTGCCAAACTCAAACAGCGCCAAGACCAAGAAGCTCTGAAACGTCAGCAGCGATTTCGATCGGGCTTATTGGGTTTCTGGAATCGTCTTACATGCCAACGCAAACGCATTCAGAAGCAGAATGAGAAAAACTTTGCCCAATCGCAAGAGCGTGACAATAAAGCCAAAGATAGCTTGATTCAGGCTCAACTCTCACAACGGCGTTTATTCAATGAGCGGATGCAGGTCTTAAAAGAGCCTATTCAAGAGCAGCACAAATCCTTAAAGAAGGACGTGAAGCATTACGAACAGATGAAAGCCATTGATCTCTGCAAAATGCGGAACGAGGTCATGGAAAAGAGTCAGAGGCCAAGGAGACGAAAACGAGCTAGCCGTGATCAAGAACGACCACCATCCGGTTTGGATTTGGAACGATGATGGCACGACCAGACTACTCGTTTCCTTTCGTGGCAGCGAAAAGCTTCAACACGTGGGCCTGTCGACCTCGACTTGCCCGCTATCTTAGGTTTTTATAAGTCCAACGAAGATGAGCAAGATCTAATCCTGAGTACCCTGACAATGAACCGTCATATGTTCTGCTCCCCAGTCTCTCATTGCTAGCATGATAGGCTCTAGTGAACGTCCATAATCTGTGAGCGAATATTCGACGCGTGGTGGTACTTCTGGATAGACTTTTCTTGAAACAACTTTATCTCGTTCCAGATCACGCAGTTGATTGGTTAGCATCCGTTGCGTAACGCCATCAATGGCCTTTTGTAGTTGGCTAAACCGTAAAGTCTTATTCTGTAAAAGCTGAAAAATAATAATGGGCTTCCACCGTCCACCAATCACAGAAAGGGTTGCTTCGACCGAACAGCCATAAGGGTGAGAATAGTCTTTATTTGAGGGCATAATGCTTTTAAACTCTCAATAGTTACTTTTTAGGAACTACACCACAAAAATGTGTGTACTTGTCATCTATTGTTATTTCATCTTATCTTTAGCAACAAAGTCAATAATATAGTTAGGGATAAGAATTCAATCAGATGAAGGCAATAGGCTATAAGCAAGCTGGTCCCATCAGTAATCCAGATGCCCTGATTCAATTTAATGCTGAGAGACCGGTATTAGGGCCGCATGATTTATTAGTCGAAGTCAAAGGCATCTCAGTCAATCCGGTTGATGTAAAAGTTAGAGCAGCTCATTCACCAGATCAGGGCATTAAAGTTATTGGCTATGATGCAGCCGGCATTGTTCGAGAAATTGGGTGTCACGTCAATCGGTTTAAAGTAGGGGATGACGTGTTTTATGCAGGAGATATAACTCGTTCAGGAACCAATGCCCAACTCCATGCAGTCGACGAACGTATTGTTGGTAAGAAACCTGAATCGCTTAGCTTTGTTGAAGCCGCTGCGCTGCCTTTAACCTCAATCACAGCTTGGGAGCTTTTATTTGAATCGCTTGGCGTGAAAGAAGGGGAAGGTAAAGGGCAAAGTATTCTTATTATTGGTGGTGCCGGGGGTGTCGGCTCTATCTTGATTCAGCTTGCCAAGAAACTCACTCAATTAACCGTGGTTGCTACCGCCTCCCGTCCAGACACTGTGGAATGGGTCAAAAAAATGGGTGCCGATCATGTGATTAACCACCGGAAATCTCTTGTCGAACAAATAAAATCTATCAACTTAGAACCTACCTATGTTGCTTCCCTCAACGGGACAGAAGGACATTTCCCAGCCATTGTGGGATTGATTAAGCCTCGTGGGCATATTGCATTAATTGATGACCCTCAGGGGCTTGATATTAATACAATCAAACCGAAAGCCTTGTCTTTCAGTTGGGAATTTATGTTTGCCCGTTCAATGTTTCAGACGGATGACATCGAAAAACAACACGAATTGCTTAACTGCGTTTCAGAGATGGTTGACCAAGGGAGCCTGATATCTACTATGACTGCCAATTTAGGGCCAATTAGTGTAGAGACCCTTATAGAAGCTCACAAGCAACAAGAAAGCGGCAGAGTTATTGGTAAAAATGTGCTTGAAGGCTTTTAGGTAAGAACCTTTAGCAATATTTAAAACTACAGATGGAGTTAGACATGGCTTACGAAACTTACACGACCTTTAAAGCAGAGCACACGAAAGGTTTACTGGTCGTTACTTTTGACTCCCGTCCTGTCAATATTCAAGGTATTCCGATGCTGGATGACTTGAATCGCCTGGCATCTGATCTCGAAACGAATTGAAATAACTAGCGGGTTCTTCAGAAATGAATGTCGTTATATAAAGTCTTATAGGAAGACATAGCGTCCTTTACGTGGTGTTTTGAAGGGAATATACATTGTGTCTAAAACAATCTTAATTACAGGTTCAACGGACGGAATTGGTTTAGCAACCGCCAAGCAGTTGCTGTCGATGGGTCACCGTGTGCTGCTGCATGGGCGAAATTCCCAAAAGCTAAATCGAGTAAAAAATGACTTCCCTCAATCAATAGAGCAGGGTTTGCTCGAGAGTTATGAGGCTGATTTATCCAACATGAGTGATGTCTTAGCACTTACCAAAAGCATCATTACAAAATACCAATCACTCGATATTTTAATTAATAATGCAGGGGTCTTAAAAACATCAAGCCCTACAACATCGGATGGGTTTGATGTTCGCTTTGTCGTCAATACGATTGCCCCCTATTTGCTAACCAAAAAGCTGCTCCCTTTGTTACGTCCATCTGGGCGAGTGGTAAATTTATCATCAGCTGCTCAGGCTCCAGTAAACATAGATGCTTTAAGTGGTAAACTTAGTGAACTAAGTGCTATGGATGCTTATGCACAAAGCAAGCTGGCTATTACGATGTGGACAAACCACTTAGCATCAGAAAACAAAGGAAAAGGACCAATGATGATTTCTGTTAACCCGGGTTCTATGCTGGGTAGTAAGATGGTCCAGCAAGGCTTTGGGGTGTCTGGCAAAGATATTAATATTGGAGCCAATATTCTTGTTAAAGTTGCCATAGAGGATGGTTTTTCTGAGGCCTCAGGTCAGTACTTCGATAATGATCTAGGACAATTCTCATCTCCGCATTCTGATGCTGGGGACCAACAAAAATGCAAGACTGTTGTTTCCGCTATTGAAAAGACTCTTGAAATCCTAGTATCTAACTGAATTTAAGTATAATTTTGAGGAGCTTATCTTGAACAAGCTGACTATTGTTGCCAATATTAAAGTAAATCCTGAGAAAATCGATTTTGTAAAAACAGAATTGGAAAAGCTTATTCCAATAACCCAGGCTGAAGAAGGCTGCCTCCAATATGACTTGCATCAGGATAATGAAAACCTAGCCCATTTTATGTTTTATGAGAATTGGACTAACCGTGAGCTTTGGCAAATACATATGAATAATCAGCATTTGAAAGATTACATGGAAGCCACTGAAGGAATGATTGAAGAGTTTACCCTCAATGAAATGACTCAGATTACGAGTTAGATCATGTGAAGAACAAGTATTACGCGTAAATGAAAGTAGTAAATCTATCGCGAATACAAAAAAGAGAGCATGAAAAAAGCCATAGGGCAAGGCGACTAAAACGGGTTGAGAGAGAACAAAGTCGACCGCCATCGGGATGGGATTTAGAACGATGATGGCACGGCCAGACTACTCGTTTTCTTTCTTGGTAGCGAAAAGACTTCGGCGCGTGGGCTTGTCAACGCGGCTTTGCACCAAGCCTTGGCGAGGTTGCGTTGGCAAGCCCACTAAGCGCCGAGGTAAAATTCAGGCCGAAAGGAAAGGTATGACAATGAAATCCTTAAGTCTACCAATAACTATTTCTATCTGGCACAATGACAAAAGAGGAAGGCGTATCATTCTAAAAAGCATCAATACCACGCTTGACGATCATTTTGACGAATTCATTGAGATGCAAATCAAAGCCGGACGTTACGGATCAGTCAGTGAAACCGTACTTGCAGGCTTACGTTTGTTAGAAGCTCAGGAAAACAGACTGTCTGTGACGCGACAAGCCCTTAAAGAAGTGGAGGCCAGCGGGCTTACCGATTATTCACTTGATGGTATTACGAGTGAGTTGGAGACTGAGTAATCAGGCGGATGTTCGGATTTTGTAATCAATACTAGCTAAACGTTTACGATCAATCTCGCAGTAGCGGGCATCCAGTTCCATGGCAATCAAATGGCGCTGATGGAGCTTTGCGGCAACTGCTGTCGTTCTAGAGCCAGAGAATGGATCAAAAACGACATCGCTAGACTTGGAAAAGCTTTGTATTAGTGGCTCTATAATGCTGACAGCTTTTTCGGTGGGGTGCAGTTTATTGCCAGTGTACTCCCACGGCTGGATATCGCTTATGGGTGGGATTGGCGGGTTTCTGCGGATACCCTTTCGCCAGAGCAAGGGAGGATTCGTGCTAGTATCGGGTATGACCTTTTCTCGAAGCATAGGACTTCATCCAGAAGATTTGACCCACGGTTTTAAAGCCTGCTTTTTTCCAAGCTTCTGAAAATTCAGCAATGGCATTCCAGCCATAAAAGCTAGTGCAATAGTTGTTGGGTTTCAGGACTCGGTAAAGCTGATCAAAGAGAGATAGGACTGCTTCGGGACTATCATCGTTGGCGATGGTTCGACCGAAACGATCTTTGTTTCGGACAAGGTACGATGGGTCAGTGACCAGCAAATCGATGCATTCGGATTTGTACTTTGAGAGAACTTGGGCGGATTCACCGCAGATGATGTGATTCAAGGTCATGGGGTTTGCCCCTTTTCGTTAACACCCGGAAAAGGAGGGTAAATCTTGGCAAACCGATAAAATGTGAATGAAGCCATGGCCTTGTGAGAAGCCGTGATTTTTCAGACAGGGAAACAGATAGCAAAGTTTTTCGTCTATCTGGGAATGGACTCCCAAATTAAATGGAAAAAATGACTGCTTAGATTAAGCAGGTATTACTGTTGGATTGAACCAGAGTGCAGTATTCATAAGCCTTTCAAACAGGTTGCAATGCCTTCGGTTAAAGCGCCAACTGTATTCGGCTAAATAACTTTGTATGTCTTTCACGCTGTGGTGAGTTCCCAAAATAAAGCGCTTGGCGTTACTAATGACAATATGGACCCAGGGTAGCCATTGTTGGTTGTCTTCCGGTTTTTCCATCGTTAAAGCGTGGTGCGTAAAGCCCTGCTGAGTCAGACCATTAAAAAACCTGGCTCCGTCTGTCTTAATGGTGGTGTTGGACTCAAGCGTCCTGTTTAAAGTCTGCTCCACAGTCGAGCTGTTCAAATGTTCTACCACCTGGAGCTTACAGTACTTTGGGTAATCTTCATCCCTCCCAAAGCTCACAGAGGCTAACACTTTAGCTTTGTTTTCACTGCCACGTCCCCGTTTACCTTCAGCAAGTAATCCTCCAAAAAAGGCATCATCTACTTCAACTAAACCACCCAGCAAGTAAAGGCTTTCTCTTGCTTCCATTGCCTCTCTTAGCTTTCTCTGAAGAAGGGTTACCGTGTTGGCCTCATGCCAAGGTAATTGGCGCTGCAAGGCAAGTGTGCTAAGGCCTTTCTTGCTCGTCGCAATCAGGTGCATAGAGAGATGCTGAGCCGAGATGAAACTTCCTCAGTAGAGGAGCCGGGGGAACTCTTGGAAATGGGGGCGGCGGTGCTGGTCTATTGGCAGCGAAACCTGCCTCAAATCTTACTCGCCGTGCTGCTCAATTGTATGAATCTCTGGTTCCTTGGGCTGCTTATGGCTTCTCGCGCTATGATTCCATCGAAAAAGTCACAGAAGAATAAAAAGGAGACAGGTAATGAAGCTAAAAAATCTTGATTTCAAAGGCTTTGCAAGCTTTGCCAAGGTGTTAGTCATTCACAGCGCTTTGAGTCTGATTGCCGGAAGTGTAGCTCTTGGGGGAATCGGATTAACCATGCTCTATCTAGCGAAGTATGTGGATGAAACCCCGGAACTCGTCAAACTCCAATGCATGATGGGGGTGGATAGAGGCGACTGCCCGGATCAGAAAGCCCAGATTAATGACTTAGAAGCTAAATTAAGTCAGCTATCCAATAAAACGGCTCAAGCGGAAAAGAAGCTGACTAATTTAAGAGCGATTGAAAATTCCATTGATACGGTCACGCTCTTTGCCAAGCACACAGACCCAAGCAGCCAATTAGGAATCACTGTAGGAACCATCTATAAAAAACTGACCGAACCAGACCCTGAGCCGAGCCATTTCTGCTACATCTCGCTATTTAGCACGGATACCAATGTTTTACGGCATTTAACCTTTCACGACACCACAGGGCCTGTGTCTTTCACTCCTAAAAGATTAGCCCAAGCTGGGCTGAGTCAGAAAACCCTGAACTATGCCCGTTCGGTGTGCAAGCCGTATTTGATTGGAGGTCAGTAATGCAGCCACGTGAGGAGGAACAAGGGACATGGTTTCCGGCCCTGATTATCGGGGCTGGGAGCGGGATGGCTCACAGGCACTTTGGGCCTTTGATGATTGGCTCTGAGATTAATTGGCTCTCAGCTGCTACGTTTGAACTCTCTGTGGTCTGTGGCTTCTTGGCAATCCCGTCGTTGTTATCGCTGCTCAGTGACTGGTTAGAGCTGGTAGCTGCTCATACGCCCAGAGGCATTAAAGGCACGTCTGGTTTTATTAAATCGCTGTCTGAACTTAAAGCAGATCTCATCCAACGGGGCTGGGGGCCTTATTGGGGAACGTTTAAAGGACAACCTGTCTTTGCAGATTTTGAAGCCAGTGCGATGACCCTTGGCCCCTCTGGGACTGGAAAGTCCACCAAGGTCGTGCAGCCCATGGTTATGGCGTTAAAAGGTAAGTCCAAGACCGTCATCGATTTCAAATCAGAGCTAACGCCTGTGCTGGCTAAGGCACTTCGTAAGCGCGGTGAAGAGGTCAAGGTCATTAATCTAGGCAACCTCTTTGAAAAAGAAATTGGACAGGACTCGGATGAATATAAACCGCTTTGTCTGGTGGCGGATTTGTATTTTAAAGAGGGCGGTTTATTTGAGATTACCGATTTGGTCTATGAACTCTGTTTGCAGCTCTACCCAGAACCCAAGGGCGGTAAAGACGATGATAAGTACTTCAGAGATGGTAGTCGCCGCATTATCGCCGCCGTTGTTCAAATCTGCGTATTGATTGAGGGCTATAACGCCACACTTGGCGCGTTCTTACAGATGCTCAATGACCGTCAGAATTTACAAAAACATCTGCAATGGGTGACAGGGAGATTAATTGATGAAAGCGACAAGCCCATCCCGCCCATGCCTTTAGAAAATTCACCATGGGCCAGTCAACATAGCCCGGAAGATTTAGCCAATTATTCAAAATACCTGCAAGGTCTGTGTGCAGGCATTGCCGACATGATGGAAGGAACCGACAACAAGACCTTTGAATCCTTCATTACAGGTTCGCAAGAAGCGCTTTCCAGCTTCAATATAACCTCTCTGGCTTATCAAAAAACTAAGCGCAGTAGTTTTAGGTTTTCGCAGCAAAAAGAGGGCAAAAAACCCATCAAGGTTTTCATCATGCTCGATCCAAACAAGGCCAAAGCACAAGCACCTGTCTTGGGGATTATTCAGTGGGCGATGCTGTACGAGATTAAGCAGCATCCCAATAAACACCGTCCCGTTTTTCTCATCGCAGACGAAGCCACCAATATTCCATGGTCTGGTTTAGGCTCACTCATCACTTGGGCTAGAAGCTATGGTCTGCGGCTTTTCTTCTGTTTTCAAACTCTACATGCATGGAAAGAATTGTTCGGCGAAAACGCTCTTCAGGTCTTACTTTCCGAGTTTGAAATTATCCAAGTCCTCGCCGGACAGCGCAATCCTGAAACCTTGAAGATGGTGGAGACCAAACTGGCTGAGCAAGCCATCATAACGGAAAACTTCACCAACAATAAAGAACATGGTGCTGGGATTAATAGCACCGGACTAAGTGAGTCGTCTCGGCCTCTCATGACCGCTGATGAGATACGCCGGACGGATAAAACCATCCTGTTTATCCGTAAAAACAAACCGTTATTGGTTGACCTGCCTTCAATCTCTTCCATCCATCCTTGGCGTAAGCAGATCGGAATTAACCCCTTCCACGGCAAACCCTATTTGCAAAAAGTTAAGTTGCGCTTAGGGAGCCGGAAAGGACCATTACTCTTACGTCCGTTCTTCTGGCTGTTCAAAGGAGGGCGCAGTTCATGATGAATCAAAAACGAATTGCCGCATTCAAGCTGCTGTCAGGGTTGGTGAGGTTCATTGGGGCTTTATCCAAGCTCTGGCTCCTGGGATTGATTGTCCTCTTTTTTATGATGGAGACAGGGCCGCATTTACGGGTTGAATACACCTATAGAGGCAGCGGTGAGTACCGCACCTACATCCGTTGCACTTATCTTGGTGCGCGCGGTTTTCAAACGATTTACCCCGATACCGGGCAATGCTCCGTTATTGCCATCCTGAACACGAAAGGAGGGAATTAACGCATGCCTGACCCAACGGGACCGTGGCTCTCTTATGAGGATGTGCCACCTTTGAGAAGACAGTTCGATTTGAACCGGGACCCGCTGATTGCCAAGCAAATCCATGACTTAAGCAAAACAGAAGCTCAGCGGCGGGAAGAGCAGTCAGGTCGTTCAAAAACTCAAGATAAACCCAAGCCTGAGCTTAAACCTAAATTTCAGAGAGGAGGTGATTTAGGCAGGCAACAAAGCTGGCTGAAAGAGCAGCGAGATCAAGTCCTCGCTCAAGCCCGATTAAGTCAGTCTCAGCCTGAGCGAACCCATGAGCGCTCTCACCAGCCTCAACGTGAACGTCAACGGTAAACATTTCATGTTACCCAATTAATTAGAAAGGACTATCAAATGACAGACCAACAACAAGACCAGAAGAAAAAAGCCCCCTTACAAAGCTTCAAAGACGGGGCTGTGACGATAAAAATATGGGAGCAACAGGCTGGAGAACGCAAGTTTGCCGATGCGTCCATTGGTAAATTGTATAAAGACGAGAAAACAGGAGATTGGAGAGAAACGCGTTCTTTCAACAACAACGACCTCCTCAAGCTCCAGAATTTGATTCCCGAAGCACGTGCTGAAATGCAGCAGTGGCAGGAATACTACAAGAGCATTAACCCTGAACAAGAGCAAAACCAAGCGCCACAGCGCAATGAAGCGGTGACGGAGCGGGATGAGGTATTGCCAGCCAGCAACAAAGCCTTGCTGAACAACGCGATGCGGTGATGGAAAGTCCGACTACGGTGTTTGGGACTGATTCTGACAGTCGTTTCTTTGAAAACATGCAGGCGCTGAATGCTCAGCACCACCGAGAAAAGAATGCTGAGCAAACCAAGAAACGCCAGCAAGCCCGGTTGGTTAGTGGTTATTGGCCGTTTCCAGCCACACTCGGTTACAGGCACGAGCGCAAGCCCGGTCATGGCAAAGTGATGGTTCCTCAAGAGCCATTGGCTAGCATTATTCGGGAAGCTTTAGAAGGGTTGGCTTCGGGGCGCTTTCAAACTCAAGCTGAAGTTGCCCGCTTTTTAGAAAGCGAACTTGACTTTCCCAAAAACCGTTTTGGAAAAGTGACCCATGAAGCAGCGAATCGAATTCTAACTCGCGTCCTGTATGCAGGCTATGTGGAAAAAGCCGATTGGAATATCTCACTTTGTAAGGGCAAACACGAGGGCCTTGTGAGCTTTGAGACCTTTCAAAAGGTGCAAGAACGTTTAGCTGACAATTCTAAAGTGCCAGTACGTAAGGATGTGAGCCAAGATTTTCCACTTCGGGGTTTTGTGCTTTGCAATGATTGCGGTCGGCCTTTAACCTCTTGCTGGTCGAAAAGCAAAACAGGAAAGAAACATGCGTATTACATGTGCTATTTCAAGGGCTGTGAAAGTCACAGAAAGTCTATTCCTCGGGATAAGCTAGAAGGGGAGTTTGAGGAACTGCTAACAACCATTCAACCTTCCGAAACGATGTTTTCTTTAGCCCAAGATATGTTCAAGCGGGCGTGGGGCATGCAAACTGAAATTGATAAGGCCTTTAAAGCGTCCATCAAACGACAACTCGCAGAGATTGAAAAGAAGACGTCTATTTTCTTAGACCGGATTGTGACGAGTTCTAATACAACCGTCATCGAAACTTACGAGAAACAAATCACGGATTTAGAGAAAGAAAAGATGGTGATGGAAGAAAAACTGGCGAAAAACACCAAAACGAAGCGCCCCTTTGACAAAATGTTCGAACTCGCGCTGTCGTTTCTATCAAACCCGCAGCAACTCTGGACTTCTGGTGGTATCACTAATAAGAAAATCGTCCTAAAACTCACATTTGAGGACAAACTCGCTTATTTCAGAAATGGGAAACTTTGAGCCCCTGAAATTTCCGGTGTTTTTACAGCTTTTTGGGACTTTATATTTTCAGGACTTTGCAGGGGTTAAAAATCAGATGGCGGAGAGGGTGGGATTCGAACCCACGGTAGAGCTTTTGACCCTACAACTTCTTAGCAGGAAGCCGCTTTCGACCACTCAGCCACCTCTCCAAATAAAGCAACAAAAATAGTCTTTCTTGAAAACTTTGCCTATTATAACCCAATTCTCCCGTTGTCAATATGATAGCATTCTTCAACGCAGTCATGATCCAAACTACTTTTTATAAGGGAACGGAAGGCCGGAATGACTTTTGTTTACAACAAAAAACGACATGCCGTATTTTTAAGCTATGATAATGTTGTTTTGATTAAACGCAGTATTAGTAGCAAATAGTCAACAAGCCAGCATGATTTTTCAACAAATGAATTTAAAACAAAAAATTTCACGGACAGCCTTTGCAGTCATTTTGTCCTTTGCCTTTTCGACAATAACAACCGGTGTTCAAGCTGCAATAGCACAGACCCAAAAGCAAAGTGGCCCATTGAAAATAACGGCGGACAGACAATCATACAACCCCAACCTGCGTGAATATAACTTATCCGGCAAAGTGCATGTTACTTTTCAGAACATGGAAATTGTGGGCAATCAGGCCAAAATTGAAATGGATGAAAGCGGTAAACCTCAGCTGGCCAATTTTTATAACCGTCCGGTCTTTAAGCACACAGTGCCGGAAAAAGGGCAAAACCAGGTCATTGGCAATACATTTAAACTGTTTCTGACCCAGGACAAGTACAATGCCTCGGGGGATGTTGAGTCCGTGGTGAATACGGTGGCAGCAGATCCGTTTTTAATTTACGCGGACACACAATCTTTTGACAACAACCGGCGTATTGTCACCGCCAATGGCAACGTGAAAGTGGATTATCAGGATACCAAAGCATTCAGTAATAGCGCCAACTTGCGTATGTCTGCTGATGGCAATGCCGAAAGAGTTATTTTTACAGGCAATGCCAAAATTGAAAAAGAGGCCAGTGAAATTTTTGGCAACCGTATTACAGTGATGGTGGGGTCTGGCAACCTGATTGCAGAGCACAATGTTAAAACGAATGTGACGCTGAAGCCTGAGGGGAAGTCGAAAAATACGACCAGCTCATCTTCACCAGATGATCAACCAACCCGTGTCTACATTTCTTCTGACTATCAGCAGTACGACAAGCAATCGGACATTATGATTGCCAGCGGCAACGTGAGAATTCTTTACGGCGACTATGTGGCAACAGGGCCAAAAGCCAGCTTCCAGCTGAATAACAACAACCTGGATACAATCATCCTCACAGGCCGATCGACCATTAACGAAGTGGGCAGACGCATTACGGCCGATAAAATTGTGATTACAACCAGCCCCAAAAACTTCGATGCCTTTGGCAATGTGAAAGTCAGTTTTCCCGCAAAAAACGTTCAGTCATCAACCACTCAAAATACCAGCACGCCCAGCCAAAAGCCTGCCACTGCTAATCAATCGAGTAACTCTAAAACCAATGCTGATGAAGCCAGTACGCCCGAAGACTATGATTACGAATATTAACCCGCCTAATCCTGTTACAACTACACAAAGTAAGACATGGCAAACTAAAAAAGGCGGATAGAATACCCCCCGATGACACTGACAGTTGAAGCATTGTCCAAAAGTTATGGCGGTCGCCAGGTGGTCAAAGGCATATCATTTGATATTGCCCCCGGTGAAATTGTTGGCCTGCTGGGGCCCAACGGTGCTGGAAAAACCACCACGTTTTACGGGGTTGTCGGCATTATTCAACCTGACAGCGGGCAAATTAAACTGGATGATCAACCGATTGCTCACCTGCCGATTCACCGTCGGGCTAAAGCCGGGATTGGGTATCTTCCGCAGGAGACTTCGGTGTTTAGGGGGCTCACTGTTGAAGAAAACCTGATGATGGTTCTGGAGTTTCAACCCCTCAGTGACTCAGATCGCAAAGCCCGCATTCAAGAGCTGCTGGGTGAATTTGGTGTTGGCGCGCTTGCCAAGGCGCCTGTCTTGACATTGTCTGGGGGTGAACGACGCCGGGTAGAAATTGCCCGGGCCATTGCAACCAATCCCCGGTTTTTGCTGCTGGATGAACCCTTTACCGGCATTGATCCGATTGCTATCCAGGACATCCAAAAACTGATTGTCCTGCTTAAAGAACGAGGACTGGGCGTTTTGCTCACCGATCACAACCCCAAGGCAACACTGTCTGTTGTTGACCGTGCCAATATTATTCATGACGGGCGGATTATTTTTTCAGGCACCCAGCAAGAAGTGGCAACCAACCCGGTTGTCAAAGAAACCTATCTTGGGGAATCTTTCAGCCTGACGTTTTAAATGCCTGCCAGAACCCTCGGTCTTTTTTTATCCACACAGAATTCTATTTTTTAATCCTATGGCTGCTCAAATCCTCCCGCTGTTTCGCCTTGTTGATGGGTACTTGCTCAGGCAGTTAATCCCTGTGATTGGCTTTGCTGTTGCACTGTTTACCATTGTATGGCTTGCACCGGAAACCCTGTTTAAGCTGACCCAGCATGTTTTTTCCCAAAAAATTAGTGTAGCCCAAGGGATTGTGCTGTTTTTGTATCACCTGCCCAAAGTCTTGCAGCAAACCATCCCGCTGTCTGTGTTGCTGGCAACCATTGTGGTCTTTCAAAAACTGAGCCAGCAGTATGAGCTCATTGCAATGATGGCAAGCGGCATCGGGTTCCGCCGGATTTTGCGGGCTGTCTTGTATGTCGGAATTTTGTTTGGCCTGCTGCACATGGCAATCAATGAAGTTCTGATTCCTTATGCTCAGCCGCGTCTGGAAAAAGCAAAAATCGCATTGGATCTGGATACCGCCGATGACCAAAATTTTTTATTTATTGAGAAAAACCGGCACAAGCAGCTGGATAAACTGTTTTTAATTGGCCAGATCCGAGAAGATCCGTTAAAGAATTTTATTATTTTGTACTACACAGAAACCCCGAAGCAAGGGGTTCAGATATCCCGAATACTGCGGGCCGAGACAGGGTTTTGGGTTGCAAAGCAAAAGCGGTGGTTTTTAAAAGATGGCATTGAATATGTGTTGAATACCGAAGGGGTTTATAAAGACATCCGGCGGTTTGACTGGCAATTTGTGCATACCAGCCGCTATGCAGCAAAGCTGTTGAATGCCTCTCGGGAAAGCCCGCTGGCCATGCCCTTTGGAAGCCTGCAACGTTACATTAAACTCTTGAAAGCAGGTGGACAGTACCAAGACGTGCCGTTTTTTGAAGTGCAGTTGTGGCAAAAAATTACGGGTCCTCTTGCAACAGTTATTTTTGCGTTATTGGGCTGCATTCTGGGTATTGAGCGGCTCAGGACCAATCGCTTTTTTGGCTTGACTTTTGGGGCACTGGTTGTTTTTCTCTACAGCATTATGGTGCCCATAACCGCCAATTTTGGGGCATTGGCTATTTTGCCCTCATTTGCGCTGGCGTGGTTGCCGCTTATTTTTTGTGTCACTATGACAATACTTCTTCAAAAGTTTCGTCCCAAGCAAGGCTAAACAAACGAGGCATAAGACCACCCATGGCGGTTCCATTTACGGAAGCGGCAGACACCATTAAAAGCCGCTTAGACATTGTTGAGCTGGTCCAGCGATATGTAGTGTTGAAAAAATCAGGCAGAAGCTGGCGGGGTCTTTGTCCATTTCATGCTGATAAAAAACCGTCCATGGATGTCAACCGTGAAAAAGGCGTGTTTATTTGCCGCTCGTGCGGGGCTGGTGGCGGAACGTTAAATTTTTTGATGCAAATTGAGAACAAGACCTACCGGGAAATTATCCTGGATCTGGCAGAAGAACAAGGCATTGAAATTGAAGTTCAAGGCCCCAACGCGGCGGTTTCCTCTAAAATACGTGAGGATAAAAAAGCGTGTTTGACCTTGCAAGAAACGGCACTGGACTGGTTCACAAAACAGCTGACTGCTACAGCTGGTTCTGACAATACAGCCGTTTTGGCGTATTTAAAAAAGCGCTACCCAGACGCGGCGTTTTACCAGGCTGCCATAAGCCAGTTTCAGCTGGGGGTTGCCCCCCCTGGCTGGTCAAAATTATATGAAGCACTCAAACAAACCGTCAAGTCACTGGATGCCAGCCCCAATCTGCTTGAAGTTGCAGGGCTCTGTGTCGCCAAATCTCACGGGACTGGATACTACGATCGGTTTCGTAACCGGTTAATGATACCCATTTTCAACGAGCGCGGCCAGGCCATTGCCTTTGGGGGACGTTCGTTATCAGCAGACGATATGCCCAAGTACCTGAATTCGCCAGAGACCCCCATTTATAAAAAAAGCCAGGTACTTTACGGGGCCTTTCAGGCCAAGTCTGCCATTAAAGAAACGGGTACAGCCATTGTTATGGAAGGCTATTTTGATGTCATCAGCGCGCATGTGGCGGGTATTGCAAACGCAGTGGGTTCTTGTGGGACAGCCTTAACGCAAGCCCATTTAAAACTGCTCACTCGGCTGGGGGCAAGCACCATTGTGCTGGCTTTTGATTCAGACAGGGCTGGCATTGCTGCAGCACTTTCCGCCATTGGCCTAATTGATCCGTATCTGAAGCAAAACCACCTGCAACTGACCATTTTGCTCTTGCCAGATGGCAAAGATCCGGATGAATTTATTATGTCGCAAGGCGCCGACGCCTTTGGGCAACTGCTTAAAAATCATACGCTGCCCTACCGTGAATTCCAGTTGAACCAGGCCATTGCAGGCCAAGATGTAACAACCCCCGAAGGCCGAATCGCTGCAGCCGATCAATTAACACCCATTTTGGCCAGTATTGCCCAACCCATGGTGCGTTCAGAATATACCCGGTTGTTTGCAGACAGAATTCAAATTTCAGAAGAAGCCCTGGCCCTTGAAATCAAGCGACATGCCCGCACACAACAGCAATCGGAGCACCGCCAGCGTGCCTTTGAAGCACGCAAGCAACCGGGGAAGCATTCTGCGGCAACACTGACAGGCAAAGAAACCGGCTTGCTGACTTTAAAAAAATCACCCCTGGCGGCTGCAAGTGGTGAGTATAACGGCCAGCAACCATCCGTACCGGGCCAGAAAAGTTGGCGAATGAAGCAGGTTTCTGTGGAAGAAAATATTTTGAAAGTGCTGCTTTACAGCACTGAAACCTATCAATTTGTGCTACAATATAATTGTGAAATTGAAGAAGATTTGCTGGCATTATATGGTACCGCCCATTACAAGCAAATTCTTTCTGATATTATTGAAGACTGGCAACAACTAAACACCAAAGATGCGCTTAGAAATGCCAGCCCATTGTTAGAGGTTACTTTACAGACACTCAGCATTCAGTATGCCGAAACGCCAGAACAGTTAAAAATACTGGCTGAGTTGGCAACGCAAGCAGAATCTTTTGGTGAATCGCTTTCATTCAATGTCTTAAGCGGACCTGTTTTGCAAGAAAAAGTCAACTTGTTTTTAAAGGGTCAAATCCAATTGCTCAAACAGGTCAATCATTGGTTGTCACTGGAAGCCATCTACAGTCAGAAATCAGAAAATGAGACCGAAACATTGGCGCAAGCCTATTCACTGCAAGAAAAGTATAACGATCCCTTGACTGAAAGCCCACACCAGTGGGGATTCAATCTGGATGCCCATCAGCCCCTTGCATGAAAAGGAACGTTGCTTGCTAACGGGCAATTATTACAAAAATTTATTTAACCATAAAATTGATTGATTCAAAAAATAAAAGCAGTTAATTAACGACCCAATTGTCCTCTGCCTGGTCAAATACTCAGATAACCCTGCTCCAAGAAATACTGGTTTAGACGCAAAAATTTAAAATTTCTTTCTTTTTTTATTTCCTTTCTTTTTCAGGGCATTTTTAAAATCCGTTTGGTTTTAAAAAAATAGACCCAATAAATAAAAGCATTCTTTAGATATGACTTGATTGGCTTTAGTCGCAAAAAAAATCAATAATAGCAACACAATTTAGATACTTGTTAGATACTTAATTTTTTAAAAAAATCAAGAAAACGCCCTCCCCCTTTCACAAACGCAAGATCCGTTAAAAAAAATAATTGAAAGCAATTCACTGGCTGTTTAGGTTTTAACAGGATAGCGTATTATCAAAATCGTCGACATTGTAAAAAAGGATTGGATAACCCAATGACCAAACGCAGATCCTCAAAAAAGAGTGAAGACTCTCTGCTTGCCATGATTAACAAAACAGAACGCAACCGGGACGAGCGCAGCGGCGTGGATGAAATTCTGTCGGTTGACGACGGCGACTCTGATCAGCTGGGTGCCCTGTTTAATGATGTCAGCAGTTCTCCTTCAAATACCATTGCTTTACTCAGCAATGACAACGAAGATGAAACTTCGCTAACAACTGAAACCCGGGGCATTAACCTGGACGATCCAGTCAGAATGTATTTGAGAGAAATTGGGCGTATTCCGTTGTTAACAGCTGATGAAGAAATCGAGCTGGCCCGCCAGATTGTTGCAGGCGGTGCGTCTGGCATGATTGCAAAGCAAAAGTTGGTGCAAGCCAACCTAAGGCTGGTTGTTAGCATTGCAAAAAAATATGTGGGCCGTGGCATGCTTTTCTTGGATCTGATTCAGGAAGGCAACCTTGGCTTAATCCGGGCCGCTGAAAAATTTGATCACGAGCGGGGCTACAAGTTCTCAACCTATGCCACATGGTGGATTCGTCAAGCCATCACCCGTGCCATTGCCGATCAGGCCAGAACCATCCGGATTCCGGTTCACATGGTTGAAACCATTAACAAGCTGAAAAAAATAACCCGCAAGTTGGCACAAGAATTAAGTCGCAAGCCGACCGAAGAAGAACTGGCCGGGGCTATGGCCATTTCAGAAGACAAGTTGCGTGAAATTATTAAAGTGGCCCAAGAGCCGTTGTCACTGGAAACCCCCATTGGCAAAGAAGAAGATTCTCGCTTGGGTGATTTTATTGAAGACCGGGTTACCAAAGCCCCGGCCAAAACGGTTGCCCACGATCTACTGCGGGAAGATTTAACCAATGTTTTAAGTTCATTATCTCCCCGGGAGCGCGATGTTTTACGCTTGCGCTTTGGCCTAGATGACGGACGTCAGCGCACACTGGAAGAAGTAGGCCAGCTGTTTGGTGTGACCCGTGAACGCATTCGGCAGATAGAAGCCAAAGCACTCCGGAAATTGCGCCATCCCAATCGCAGCCGCCGCCTGAAAGAGTATATTGAGTAAGTTTTGGCAGGCTGACTTGCCTTTTTTCTAGAAATGTAAAGGCTTTTGCTTTATTTTAACTTTACTTTCTATATACCTTATAGTACTTTAAGAAGTGATATTAAATAAATACTTAATATCACTTTTTTGTTGTTTATTTTTTTTAAATGTTCACAGCCTGTTATTTTTAAACGGAACATGATTGGCACCAATCCGTGTTAATTGTCACCACCTTCCTAAATTTTAACCCCTAAAAAACGCCAGACTCTTGTCCAGGCTTGTTATTGTTTTTAGCGTTTTTAGTGGTTGTTCATCACTGATTACAGAAAGTATTACTCATAATGCCTTACCGTCTTGATTCTGAACGTTTTCGTATCCCAATTGCAGCATCTCAGGGTAAGCCACCCAATAATGAGACTCCTGAGCTAGGCCCCGGCAGCTCTACTCGGAATGGAAAACAAAGAAAAAGTTCTGCTGTTTTACATCATACTTCTTCTCCAAAAGAATCAACCTCGAATCAACGGTCAGCATCTGATGGAAGTTACAGCTCAAGATCATCAGATGTAGCTGTTCCTTCAGACAGTGAACTCCCCACTTTATCTGGGACAGAGTTCGACAGATCTAATTCCTCTACCACGAGAAGACCTGCAGGAGAAAAGAAGACGGAAGAAACTGCAGGAGCAAATAAGACAAAAGAAGCTTACAGTGGACGATCTGCCAAAAGACCAAAGCTTCCTGTGCCAGAAGGTACCAATTCTCAGAGTTTAGGTCCAGTAACATTGACCTCTAACCGATTAACAGAGCCTGATGAATCTAATGGTTGCAAAGCGTTACCTGAAGCTTTTGGGATTACTGACATTATTGCTCGTTTTGCCTCTGGTTTGCTTTCTTTAAGCTATAGGGAACCTGCTAACCAAAATGAGATATCTTTGACTGACAAATTAAAAAAAGCACACAAAGTGGTTAACGAACTTATCAATGAGTTAAACACAGGGCGTCCACTAAGAGCATTTCAAGACTTTAAACGAAAGTCAGAGAATCAAGGAAAATCTGATGAGAAATTGGCAAAACAATTTCTTGAGGAAACCTATTCTGGACATCTTGTTCATTTACGTGATTTGAATAGGCTATACATTTCTTATGAACAAAAACTTTTGAAGCCACAAAATGATCTGGGTTTAAAAAAATTAAGAAAAGCTTCTGAGTTATTAAAATTAGAAATTGATTCTGATCGAGAAGATGCGTTCATACAAAAAGTTAGTACCGTTAACCAGTTAAAACAAAAATGGTTTAAACAATTAACAGGAAGAGAGACAGCGCAAGCCAAACCTCAGCAAAATATTCAACGACCTCCAGAAATTAAACAACAAAAAGGTCCTTCTGCTTTAATGAAAATCCTCTTTAATGAAAATCCTCCAATCGCGTGAAGAA
>JBCDLA010000044.1:0-21234 GCA_038745945.1 Cyanobacteria bacterium P01_H01_bin.74
AGATTGCTCAGGGCAATCAGCAGGCCAAGCAAAAGCTGGCAGAAAAAAACTTAAGGCTGGTGGTTCATATTGCAAAAAAATACAGCCGGCGAGGTATCAACTTTATGGATTTGGTTCAAGAGGGCAACCTGGGCCTGATGAAAGCCATCGAAAAATTTGATTACAAGCGGGGCTTTAAGTTTTCAACCTATGCCACTTGGTGGATCAAGCAAAGTATTTTTCAGGCCTGTGCTGAGCATGAGCGCTCAATCCGGGTTCCGATGCATGCCTTGGACACAATGGCCAAGATTAAAACGGCCAGCCAAACCTTACAAGACAAATTAAACCGGTTGCCAAACAATGATGAAATTGCCAGTTTTTTGAAGATTTCAGTAAAAAAAGTTGAGCAATTGCAAGCTGCAAACATTCAGATGTTGAGCCTGGATGCAGAACTTCAGCAGAAAGACGGGAACAGCCAGGTTCTGGCCGAAATTATTCAGGATGACAAGGTGGTGGATATTGAAAACCAGCTGAGTCAAATGAGTCTGAAATTAAAATTGTGCAAGGCCATTACCGAAGAATTGACCGAGCGAGAAAAAGCGGTTGTCTTTCAACGCTACGGATTGCGGATTGTCAATAACCGGTTTGTCATCCAGGAAGAGGATAAAAAAATAACACTGACTGTTCTGGGTAAACAGTTTGGTGTTACCCGGGAATGCATTCGCCAGACAGAGATCCGTGCGCTGAAAAAACTAAAAAACAGTGTCTATCTTGATCGTTTTTGCAATTGAGCATTTTCTTTGGGTGAAATATTGATATAATAAATAGGTTGGGCTACGATTGCTGTTCAGTCTAACTTGTTTATTGTTTTTTCTTCTTTTTTGGAGGTATTCCACTTATATGTCCCCACGTAAAGTTTACATGTCTCACGGGGATGATGACATACAATCCCCAGAAAGGCTTGAGTTTGAGAAGCTGCTTGAAAAGTATGACTACTCATTCAAGCGGGGTGACATTATACAAGGTACTGTAATAACAGTCGACTCTCATGGGGCACTGGTTGATGTTGGTGGAAAAACAGCTGCTTATTTGCCTAACAAAGAAGCAGCAAACCCTTACACACCAGCCGCCCAGGTTGTAAAACCCAATGAAATTCTTGAATTTTTTATTTTGGTTGAAGAAGATGAAGATGGAAAGCTAACGCTCTCTCTAAGGCGCGTTCAGTCGGCACGGAACTGGCAAACCCTTGAAAAACTGAAAGAAGACGAAAGCCCGGTTGACTGCAAAGTAACTTCTGTTGTTAAAGGGGGACTGCTTGTTGAAGTTTTGGGGTTGCGTGGCTTTATTCCCAGCAGTCACCTGCGGTTAAAACAGCCGCTTGACAATATTGTTGATGAAGTCATTAAAGCAAAAATTATTACGCTGGATAAATTGCGGAATAATATTATTCTTTCGCATCGTAAAATGGTGTCTGAACAAATGGCAGAGCAACGAAAAGATCTATTTTCCCAGCTTCAGGAAGGAACCAAAGTGAAAGGCGAAGTGGTTCGTTTAACTGATTTTGGTGCCTTTATTGACTTGGGTGGCGTTGATGGCTTACTGCCCTTGTCTCAAATGTCTTGGCGTTGGGTTGAGCATCCTTCTGATATCTTAAAAATTGGGGACTCACTTGAAGTTGAAGTCATTGGTATTGATAAAGATAGGCAACGGGTCAGTCTTTCAATTAAAGGCCAAAACAACGACCCATGGACAGAGGTGGGCAATAAATTTTCATACGGCGACTCTGTTGAAGGTACGATTACTCGGTTAAAGCATTTTGGTGGATTCGTTGAAATTTATCCCGGTGTTGAAGCCCTGCTGCCAAGCCGTGATATTGTGGAATATGAAGGTAGAAACAGTACCAAGCTTGAGCCTGGCCATAAAGTGACCACTTTCATTACACGGTTTAGTCCACAAGAACGCCGCGTGAGCCTGAGTTTTATTAAGCCCAACTCAAATTTAGCTCAAGCGTTTACATCACCAGAGTTGCAACAACCTTAAATAATAATCTGAGCTTTTAAGCTGTATTGATGGTTTGAGAACTAATAATGTACGGGCTGCCTACATAGGCTCTTGGCTTTCAGGCAATGTAGCGTTTTAAAAAATAAATATGCAAAAAATTAAAAACGAAAGCTGTAATGGTACGTTTTTTCAATTTTTATTGTAGTCGTAAATAAATTTTATTGATTCAGCCCACCGCTCTTCTGCCTTTTTAGACAGGTTGCCTACAGACATTTTCTTGCCAATGATTCCCCAAGGAGTATAATGTCCTTCAACAAAATTGACAGGCCATTTGGGCCTGCGTCATAATAAGGACTTATTAATTTTTGACTGCTCATAAAAACGATTTTTTTCTTCTAACTAAGGCGCAACTATTTTTCACCGAGGTGGCTATGCACGTATTTCAAATCAAAGGGTTTTCTGGTTTTCTGGCATTGCTCTTTGCCATTCTATTAACCATTTTATTGCTGTTTGCATTGCCCACAGCATTTATGATGGTCCTCTGGAATGCACTGATTTATGAGAGTTTTAAATTGGGCCCCGAAATTAACTATTACCAGGGCTTTTTATTGTGGGCACTTTTTCTGATTGTATTTAAACTGGTATTCAACCCTGAGATTCACTTTCAATTCGATGCGTTGGACAATCCCAATGCCAAATCATCGAGCGCTAAAAAAAACAAGCGGTCAAAAGAACAGCTGAAGTCAGATAAGCACAAACCTTCAAAAAAATAGCTGTTTACTTATTATCCATTACAAAAACTGATTAAAAATGGTCTGCTTGCAATAGAATGCCTGATTACTGCTTGTGATAAGTTGACAGTTAATCAATGGGCAGCCAGGCAATAAAACAGGCTAGGCATCTGAACAAGCCAGGAAACTTAAATAGGATTACCCAAGGAGTGCAACACAGTGCCCAACCACTGGCAATACAGGAATTCCCAGCTTGCAAACGCTGTTGCAAATAAGGCTACAAATTTACAAACTGACTTTGCCCCGGACTTCCTTGCGTCAGCTCATGGATCACCACTATTGGCTGGATTGCTGAAAAGCCGAGGACTTGATACCCCTGCATTGGCTCAAGCTTTTCTTAATTTGCAAGCGTATCAACCGACCAGCGGCCTGGAACTCCCGGACATGCAAGTGGCTCTCGACCGCCTTGTTCAGGCCATTCGAAACCAGGAGCCCATCTTAATTTATGGCGATTTTGATGTGGACGGCATTACTGGGACCTCCATTTTGTATGAAACCCTCAGCCAGTACTGTCAAGCCACGGTCAGCTACTACATTCCGGATCGTGCCACTGAAGGCCATGGTCTGAATAGTGCAGCGCTGATTCGGTTAACCAGCAGCAGGCAAGTGAAACTGGTTTTGACCACGGACACGGGCATCACCAATTTCGCAGAAGTCAGTCTGCTGAACGGGCTTGGGGTGGATACCATTATTACCGATCACCATGCGCTGCCAGAAAATTTACCGCCCGCGGTTGCCAATGTGAACTCGCAGCGCCTGCCTGCCGAACACCCGTTACACCCCTTGTGTGGGGCAGGGGTGGCGTATAAACTCAGTGAATTGCTGCTTGAGGCACTCATTGAAGACAAAGCCAAGGCAAAACAGTGGGCCGATCGGTTGTTGGATATTGTGGCGGTGGGTACTGTTGTGGATATGGTGCCATTGCTTGCTGAGAACCGCTACCTGGTTTACCGGGGCTTGCAGGTATTAAACCAGCGCAAGCGGTTGGGGTTTAATCAGATTTTAAGCCAGGCCGGCTTGAATACAGAGGCTCCCATTACCAGTGAAACGCTGGGATTCACCATTGGACCGCGTTTAAACGCTTTGGGCAGACTTGAGCGCGCTGAGCCGGGTGTTGAGCTTTTAACCACGGACGATTCAGAAAAAGCGCGGACCATTGCGGCCCACCTTGAGTTTCTAAACGATCAGCGGCGCCAGTTGTGTGATAAAACCTTTATTGAAGCAGACAGTCATTTTCAACAAGCGGGTGGGCTGGCTGACAACCGGGCCATTATTCTGGCCAGTCCTGACTGGAATCCGGGTATTATTGGCATTGTGGCATCCCGCTTAATTGAAAAGTACCATGTGCCAGTTTTTATGATGGTTCTGGATACTGAAAAAGAAATTTTACGGTGTTCTGCCCGATCCATTCCGGGGTTTAACCTGCACGATGAGTTGCTCACGCTTCAGCATTATTTCATTCATTTTGGCGGGCATGCGGGGGCAGGCGGCTTTGCCATCAAGCTGGCACACCAGAAAGCATTTCAGGCAGCGTTGCACCAGCACTGCAAAAACCGCGTGACGGATGCCATGATGCAGCCTATTATTGAAGTGGATGCAACACTCAGCTGGCCTCAACTCAATCCGGCGTTGATTGATTTGATTGATCGGATGGCGCCGTTTGGAATGGCTAACCCGTCGCCTAAATTTGTTTTGGACAATATGACCATTGAAGCCCAGCGTTTTATGGGCGATGACAACCGTCACACCAAGCTGATTTTGTCTCCTAAAAAGGATGAAGGCCTTAAGAATAGCGGTCAAAGTAAACCCATTGACGGCATTATCTGGAATTTTGGTGCAGGCAACCACGTTGATCTATCAGACACCTACCGGTTTGTGGTGGTGCCCAGTTTAAATACTTACAAAGGGACCAAAAAGATTCAGCTTCTCATTGAAGATTACCAGTCGACTGAAAAACAACCTCTGATATCACAGCTGCAAACGCAACTGCCAGAAAAAACACCTGAACCAGTTTCTATTGCAAGTGCAGATGCTGCTTTCAATCAATTGTCACAACCCAGGCCAGGGGGGGCTAATACTCAGTTTGTTTCAAGTCTGGCAACAGGTCATGTAAAAACACATAAAACAGCAGAACAAAAAACCAATCAAAAAACAATCCAAAACACAGGCAACGCTGCGAGTACAACCATGTGGATTGATCAACGCAACCGTACTGACAGCGGCATGTTTGTGAGTCAGTTGATTGCCAATTTGCAGGGAAAAAAGCGCATTCGCGTTTTTCACGAAGGCAGGCCGCCACAAATTCCCCTGCTTGATCCAGATCTCTTGATAACCCGGAATCATCTTTTGGAGACCCATGACAAGGCTTCAGTCAATGAACCGGTTGCAGAAGGCGATCAGGCTTTCAGTGCTTTAAGTCCTGATGCTTCTGATGTCAATCCCGCATTAGGCCAAAGCATCGAAGAGTTGATTCTCTGGGATTTGCCGCCCAGTGCTGCAGCGTTAACCCAACTGCTGGCAGAAACCAAGCCGCAAGTCATTCATCTGATGGGTGGCAAGTATCAGGCCGTCCCGTTGCAAGTACCTGGGCAAGCGCTATTGAAACTCATCGTGCAGCAGCTTCGCCAATCAACACCGCAAGAAAACGGGTTTATTACCATGTCAGTTCCCCAAATGGCAAGCCGCCTGGCAACCACTGCAGCAGTGATTCGCCAGGGAATTGCCGTGCTTGAAAAAATCCAGTTGCTTGAGGCCCAGTTGCTTGAGACAAGAACTTTGCCTGAGGCCGCAAAAAACGAGATTCAAAAACAACCTGTACCGGAGCGCCTGCAGATTAAGCTCGATTTATCGGCAGGATCCTCAGACACAGACATTGGCCGGCATCTGGCCTTTTCTGGCTTGCGCGAGCTCTTGACAGAAGTGGGTCAGTACCGGCAATGGCTTTTAATGTCTGACTTTGATACCATACAGCAGTCGGTGCAGCTTGCATTGCAATTTGCGCAAGTGACCCAAGGGCAACTAGGCCAAAACAGTTCTGTTAAAGCTGTACAGCAAACGGCAGCTGCTGCTGGCAATGCCTCAATCACTGGTGTTGCTTCTTATTAAAGCATCGCAAAAAAAACGACAAAAATTCAATTGCAGTAAACTTGGCTTTTTTAGGTTTTTTAAATTGCATTCCCAACCATAGCCTCAACCCAGACAGGATTTCTCTATGATAACCCAGTCCTACGATACTACTGATACTGAGCAAAGCAGCGATGTCGCCGCCATCCGTGATGCCATTCGTGATATCCCTGATTTTCCGAAACCTGGCATTGTTTTTAAAGACATCACCACGGTTTTACGCGATCCGGCGCTGCTAAAAAAAACTGTTGATTATTTTTACCACCGGCTCAAGTCTCAAAACATCGCTTATGTGGTTGGCATTGAGTCGCGTGGGTTTATTTTCGGGGCCCCTCTGGCCTATCAGCTGAATGCAGGCTTTGTACCCATCCGTAAGAAAGGTAAGTTGCCTGGCCCGGTTGCCCGTCAGTCTTACACGCTGGAGTACGGCGAAGATGTCATTGAAATTCATGATGATGCCATTCCTGCCGGGGCAAGGGTGGTCTTGATTGACGATTTGCTGGCCACAGGGGGGACAGCGGCTGCAGCTTGTGAATTGCTCAAGCAAATTCAGGTGGAGGTCGTCGCCATTGAGTTTTTAATTCATCTGACGTTTTTAAACGGCCAAGAGAAATTGCCTGCCACTTGCCCTATGCATGCCATGATTCACTATTAATTTGGTGCTCATTTGACGCAGGGTTAAATTTTAGGCCATTTTTTAAATGAATCCCATGATAGAACATCATCAAAAGAAGCGATTTGAAGAAAGAAAACAAGATTTTGCAAACTGTGTTGTGCAATTAAAAGAAGCTATTCAACAGCCCTACAGCCCTTTTATCCGGGATGCAGTCATTAAGCGTTATGAGTTTTGTTGGGAAACCGGGTGGAAGTTGCTAAAAAGCTGGCTTACCGCAGAGGGCATTACAGTGACAACACCTCGCAGTGTTTGGAAAGAAGCTTTTGCCTACGGCCTGCTTAGTGGGGATGCCGATGTTTGGATGCAGGCCCAGAAAATGCGGAATTTAACCACCCACACCTATGACGAAGCGATGGCCAATGCCGTTTATGACTTTATTTGTCAGCAGGCATTGGTTTTGTTTTGTGACTTAGCAGAGAAATCGGCAAGCTGGTCTTTGCAACAATGACTCCGTCAATGGATCCGTCGGCGTGGGACCATGGGCTGTCTGATCAAACAGTCAGTGTTTTAAATGCTGTTTTTTTAGATTATAACTGCATTGAAAAAGTGTTGATTTTTGGCTCACGGGCCAATGCCATCTATCACCCGGGTTCAGATATTGACCTTGCAATTGTTGCCCCTACAATGACAGCGGCAGCGTTTGCAGCACTGTATGACGCATTGCAAACACTGCCGCTCATCTATAAACTGGATTGTATCCACTGGGATGCATTGGAAGATAAGGCATTTCAGCAAACCATTGTCGAAACAGGGCAAGTCCTATTTCAATCATAGCAAGGGTCAGAAACAGACAGCGCATCAGAAATAATCCAGGCAGCTGTCCAGCAGGCTTGAAAATTAAATCCCCCTGTTAAGCCATCAATATCGAGAATTTCACCGGCCAAATAGAGGTTTTTAACCCGGTTGCTCTCCATTGTCTTGCAGTCAATTTCGTTTAAAGGCACTCCCCCGCAACTGACAAATTCTTCCTTTGAAGGACTTTTCCCTGTGACTGTCAGCGGCAATTGCTTTAATAAAGCTGCCAGGGTCTGATGCTGCTTTTTTGAAATACGGTCCACACGTTGCGTGAGATCAATAGAAGCTTCTGTGAGCAGGGCCTGCCAAAACCGTTGCGGAAAAGCTTTAAACCGGGTATTGCCAGCCTGTTTCAGTCGGTTCTCATGCCAAAATGCTTGCAAGTCATTGTCCAGCTCAGATGGCAGGCAATCCGGGAGAAAGTCGAGATGCAAGCTGGCCTGATACTGGCTATTTTTAAGCGCCTGTGCACCCCAAGCTGACAACCGATAGATCAGCGGGCCGGAAACCCCGTGATGGGTCACCAAAAGGATGCCTTCTGCAGCGGTTTTAAACGGCTTTTTTTTGTGGCTGGCTTTATTTTGACTGCTTAGTTTTTTGTCACTTTGGGGGTTTTTGTTACTTTGGCTTGTACTGGCTTGACTGGACACCGTTAACGTTCCTTTGCACGGGGCAATTGAAATGCCTTGCAAGCCGGTTAACAGAGACTGATTGATTTTAAATGGAAATAACGAGGGGGCGACCGGTTTAATACTGTGCCCCAAAGCTTCTGCCAGTTGCCAGCCGGGCGGGCTGTAGCCGGTTGCAAGCACACAACAGTCCACGGATTCAGTGGTTTTGACTTTTGTGGCTGTAGCGTTGTGGGAATGCGTCTGTGGATTTTTTGCCGGCTGTGTTTCTGTTTCTGAGGTGATAAGAAAGGTGCCGGATGCTTGTTGAGCAATGGCCAAAACCCGGGTCTTGCGTTTAAGAACAAAGCGGCTTTTGTAAATGCTGGCCAGGTTTAAAAACAGATCGATTACTGCATCGCTGGTATTGGCCTGCGGAAAGATTCGCCCGTCCGGTTCTGTTTTCAGCGGCAACCCATGGGATTCAAACCACTGGATGGTGTCTTTGGGCTGAAACCGTGAAAACATGCCAAGCAGTGCTTTTTCACCACGCGGATAATGGGCAGCAAGTTCTTGCGGCTCAAAGCACGCATGGGTCAGGTTGCACCGGCCACCCCCAGAAATACGGACCTTCTGCAGTGGCTTGGGGGCTGCTTCGTAGAGAATAATGGCAACTTGCGGATTTTTTTCAAGCAGTGTAATGGCCGTAAAAAAACCGGCTGCCCCGGCACCCACAATTGCGATGGTTTTTGCAGGTATTGATCCAGGCTTTGTGGGGTGGGGTGAAGGGGCTTTTTTTTGAGTCGGCGTGTCAGAAGAAATCATCAGAACTGTAGAAAGCAGAGGGCTTGTCGTGCGAGTGGACCAGATAATAGAAAATAGTAGGTTCGGATTGTATTTTTTTTGCTATAGTAATAAAAGTAGTCTAAAAGAAGTCAACTTGTAAACGATTGCCTTCTCCCTCGTCCGATTGGTTGATCCCAGTCTATCCACAACAGAGAGCCTTGACCTGCTATGCAGCATGACAATACGGACCCCCATCAGCAAGACCCCCATTTGCCAGAAAGCACACCGGGTGTTTATGTTCGTGCAGACAAAGAGGGCGAGCTGCCCCAAGAGCTTGATGTCCTGTGGTCGGGGGGCAAGCCCAATGTCCGTGAAGATCGATCTCCCGTTATTCCATTTGTTCTTGGTAGCCTGTTGGGTGTTGCATTGGCTTCTGCCGTGTTTTTCTTGTTTATCATCAAGCCTGACATCTCCGATGTGGATACTTCAGAAATGATGCTGCCTGTTACAGAGTCCACCATTGATGAAAACTTTAACACGGTCCCTGAAGAAAGCGTCAATAAAAATACAAGTACTGGAAAAAAGACCGTTATGCCCCTGCGCGGTGAATCGACAGGTCAAGCCCAGGTTAGAACAGGCAGCAGTGGTCCTATTCAGTCACGCCGGTATGTGGTCAGAAATGGGGATACACTGAGCGTGATCGCGCAAAACGTGTATGGCAGCAGCGCGCCCAAATACATTCAAAAAATTCAGCGGGCCAACAATATTACCAACCCCAACCGATTAAAACTCAATCAGGAATTGATTATTCCACCAAGCCGGTATTAACCCTGCAAAAGTAAAGACGAGAAAAAATAGAAATATAAAAACACGGGGAAAAAAACAAGGGGAAAAATAGTAAAAATACTTGTTTCAAATATCGGGGCCTTGTGAAGTATTCAGACAAAGTAAGTATAAAATAAGTACTGTTTGTTGTTAACGGACGGCCTTTCTCAGGGTTCAGTTGCAAAATGTGCTGTTCATAACACAAGCAACACGGTCTATCACATTTGTTGAATGGGCCTACTTTATTTTAGTCCCGTTTTGCAATTGCCTGCTTTTACCAGTCAATCAAGACAGCAGGCTACCCCCAGTCAATCATGCGGGGCCATTATAGGTAACAGATACGCTTCATGTTGAGATCAACTTCATTTTTCGATTGCTTTGTTTAAAAGATTTCTTTGTTCAAACAGCAAATCATGTTTTAAAATAAGACATGACCAAACACTCAAAATAAATGGTTGCAATCATTTTGAGTGATAGAGAGAGAACTCAAAAAAAGAATAGTCTCAATCGGTATTTGACACTCATTTTATTTTATTACGCCAAATCTGATCTGTTTTGGGGATTTTGCATTCATTGAACAATTTTTTAAGAATAAGAAAAAGACTACTAATACAATGCACCCTGCTTAGCCTTGCAGTATTCACTATTATCCCTGACACCTTTGAGATCCCGGCACATGCCACAGTGAGCGAAGCTGATCGCCATGTGAAGATCAAAATTATTAAACCCGATGATAATCAGCCAGACAACAGGCAAAAAGCAAAAAAACACCACCGCTTTGGCTGGCTTTTTGGAAAACACCACGCCAAACCCAAAACGGTCAATAAAAAAAACAGCACGCAACCCGCTCGAGTCAATACCCCATTGCCAGACCCAGAAGGCGGCACTGGTAATCCCAAAGCAGATCTGGCCAAAGTGATGATGGCAGTTGTTGACCCAGACCCTGGCAACACAACGGCTCAAAAAATAGAGTCTGGTAAAATACGGTCAGGTAAAAGTAGGCAGACGCGCCCTGACATACAAAAAATTGTCCAGGTTGCCAATTACATTCAGTTGTACAACCGGCGGTTGCCCTCTCAGAAAAAACAAAAGTTTGCCAACGCCATTGTTCATTTTAGCCGCTCATATAATATTGATCACCGGTTGCTGGCCAGCCTGATTGCCACAGAATCGTCGTTTCGTGAAGCGGTTGTCTCTTCTTCAGGGGCCATTGGAATGGGCCAATTGAAGCCATCAACCGCAGAATGGCTGGGCGTTAAAAATCCATATGACCCGGTTGAAAATATTGCAGGAACGGCCCGGTTTTTATCCTGGCTGGTGACCCGTTACCAAGGCCGTCTGGAGTATGCCCTTTCAGCTTATTACCAGGGGCCAGGCCACGTGGATCGAAACGGAATTACCCCGGTTTGCATTCCGTACCTCAGTAAAATCAATTCGGCCTTAACCCCGTTAATGTAGGCAAGATGCTTAGCTTGATTCTCTTTTGTTTTGCAATTAATTTTGCTTTGCAATTGAATTGCTTTTAGGCGTTAAGATGTTATTGAATGCCCACGCGATCTGGTGGGCCCAGCACTTGATCGACGGGCTTGCGCAAATGATCAACTGGAGAAGGCGCAATCTCTCCAGGTTCTTTGCTTGCCTGACCTGCTGATGAGGCTGCTTCGGCTTTTTTGGCCATGCTGTGCTTGCCGGGAAAGTGAGCGGTTAACCAGGTTAAAATATTTTCGCCCAGTGCGGAGCCTTTGGAAAAACGGTGGGTATCTTCGGGTATTTTTTTATAAATTTGCAATGATTTTTTCCCCAAGACCCATTTGTACAAGCGCTCTGCAGATTCAGTGGTGTAGGCATCGGCTTTACCCACCATCATTAAAACACTGTGATTGTAATCAACAATGGCCTGGCTGGGGACAATCCCTTTAAAATCCAAGCCGGGTGAAATTAAAATCATGGTTTTTACGCTTTTATTGTCTTTAGCGGCAAATGTTGCGATGTTGGCCCCCAGTTTCTCGCCAATTAGTCCGACGGACTCGGTATTAACCTCAGGAAATGCTAAATTCTCTCTAAAATACTGAAGAACCGCTGTAATGTCGTTGTGGATATTTTTCCAATGCTCGGCTGTAAACCGGCGCCAGGTGACGGCATTGTTATTGACCGTTTTGCTGCTTTTGCCGTGTCCGCGCAAATCAACTGAAAAAACAGCATAACCCGACTGGACCAGCACTGCTGGTAAATCCCCCCAGGCCAAGTGGGTTTTCCCCAAACCGTGCAGCAGAATAATGAGCGGGTATTTGGGCCCTGTGTAAGATGTTTGGGTTGCATTATCATTACTGTTTTCTGGATCACTGTCTTCTGCAGACGCTTCATCCTCTTCTGTCTCAGCATCTGATTCCTGTTTTAAACTGGGGTGATAGAGTCGCCCGCGCAGCAAGAGTTGATCGGGCATTTTAATTTTCAACTCTGAAAAGGCCAGGGCTTGCATGGTTTCTGGCAACAAGTCAACTTCTTTAATAGGAGGTGGGGGGGAATAGACGGCTTCTTCTTCCTCTTCAGTTTCCGCATCTTCATTAAGTGTCTCTTCGGTTTCTTTCGGGCTGTCCCAGGGCATTTCACACCCACTGAAGGCGATTGGGACAATGCTGAAAAACGCGAAAAATTGAAGAATAATCAAAAATTTTGAGATTGCACGCTTGGGGGAAGCAGGCTTACAATTAAAAAAGCGTTTGACTTTTAGAGCCGTTGCAATTTGCCGTATTTTCATGAAACTTAACCGCCGGTTGTTTTAAAGGTTGGGTTTAGTGACTGGAACAAGCAATGCAAACACACTGCCTGACTCGGACGTCGACAATAACTCAACATTGCCGCCGTGGGCCTGCATAATTTTTCGGCTGTGGGCCAGACCCAAGCCTGTGCCGCCGCTTTTTGTTGAAAAATAGGGGGTAAACAGCTTTTGCATGTGATTCTCAGAAATCCCCTCACCGCTGTCTTGGACTTTAATGTAAATAAAATCGTTGGCTTGGGCCCGCAGACTGATCTGTACTGTAACGTCCTGGCCCGCTGAAGAAACTTCCAGGGCATTTTTTAACAGGTTAATCAAGGCCTGGCGCACTTTGTCTGCATCCATCCCAACAGCAATATCTGGCGATAACAAGCCTGCATCATACTGAAGACCGACCTGCTTTTCTTCGAAATAAGGCTGATAAAACTGGCAAACCGATTTTACAAAATTGCTCATGCCCAGGGTTTGATACGTCAGCGTTAGCGGTCTGGCATAATTGGTGAGTTCCGACAAGATAACATCCAGTTGTTTAACGGCACTGCGCACCTGTGCCAGATGTTCCATGACAGGTTCTGTTTCTTTGGGCGTCAACTGCGCTGACAACTTTTGATGAATGGTTTCTTCCGCCAGCTTGGCATACAGATCGATCAGCCCCAGCGGGTTTCTAATTTCGTGGGCCACCACCGAAGACAGCTGGCCGATAGCAGCCAACCTTTCGGTATCCAGATTTTTCTGGCTTAAAACATCCAGCCGATCAAGTGTCATCATTAATTCCCGGTTTCGGGCCTCAAGGCCGTCAACCAGACCCGAGACAATGACACTCATTTTATCGTCATAGCGCCGGTCAATCATGGTTTCCTGCAGCAGCAGCTGAATTGCCTTGTCATGGTTGTCTTCGGCAAATTGTGCAACCAGGGTCCTGGTGTCATTGGGGTTAAATGTCCAGCCCCCTGTGTACATTTTAAAGGTATCGTAAGGTTCTGGGTTCCAGTAAACAGCAGCACAAAGCTGGTTGGTTAAAACCAGCAAAAAGCCAGCCTGAGATCCGGTTTTTTGATCGGATTGAGACAGCGGGGACACAACACCAGAAGCATCGGGGGTGGGCTTCATTTCGATAAACTGAAGCCCTTCGACATTTTGCAAGCCCTGCGTGACCCGCTTGAATGCCGTGTTTGCAAGCGGCTGACTAAGGACAAAACCTGTCATTCGATGCTCGCGCAGCAAGCGAACAATACAACTGTAAAGGCCCACAAAGGTTTCTTTGCCGTACAAGCCGCTTGAGGTGCACAGGCAGGCAAATAAAGCTTCAAGGCTGTTTGTTTCTGTCAGAGAGGAAGGATTGGGTTGCATCAATAAAGTGGCTTGTTGACGTTTTGAACTCGGGAATTCGTGTATTCTAAATTTTTTCTATGTTTATTTTTTGAGGCAATAAAACCCAAAAAAACAATACACCCATTATAACAAGAGATCTGTGTATCCATATTTGGCTCACTAAAAATCAAGTGCCCAGAATAAGAGCTTGTAAAATCAAGTGCCTGATGCGAGCCGGAAATTCTTAAAACAATCTAAAGGATTTCTCTTTTTCTGAGAATTTTGGCTACAGTATAAGTATAGTATTGATTACTAAAAAGCATTTTTAAAGTTTGAATATCTAAACCTGCGAGGTCACACAATCAATGTCTAATACAAAATCCAATTCAAAAGTTGTTGGAATCGACTTGGGCACAACCAACTCTGTTGTAGCCGTTATGGAAGGCGGCAAGCCTGTTGTTATTGTTAATGCCGAAGGCAACCGCACAACCCCGTCTGTGGTTGGGTTTGGAAAAAGCGGTGATCGTCTCGTGGGTGTTCCCGCCAAACGTCAGGCCGTGTTAAACCCTGACCGCACCATTGCCTCAAACAAGCGTGAAATGGGAACCAATCATACCTGGGCCATTGACGGAAAAGACTGGACCCCCCAAGAAATTTCAGCTGAAATTCTGCAAAAGCTGGCCGAAGATGCCTCAAAGTACCTGGGGCAAAAAGTCACACAGGCAGTCATTACCGTCCCTGCTTACTTTAACGACAGTCAGCGCCAGGCCACTAAAGATGCTGGTAAAATTGCGGGCCTGGAAGTGCTTCGAATCATCAATGAACCCACGGCTGCAGCCTTGGCTTACGGGCTTGACAAGAAAAACGATGAGCGAATTCTTGTTTTTGACTTGGGTGGCGGAACATTTGATGTTTCCATCCTTGAAGTGGGCGACGGTGTCTTTGAGGTGAAATCTACCAGTGGTGATACGCACCTGGGTGGCGATGACTTTGATGAAAAGGTCATGAACTGGATGGTTGATGAATTCCGCAAGCAGGAAGGCATTGATTTGAAAGCAGACAAGCAAGCCTTGCAGCGTTTAAAAGAAGCCGCTGAAAAGGCAAAATGTGAGCTTTCAACCCTAATGGAAACCCACATCAGCTTGCCCTTTATTACCGCCGATGCTAACGGGCCCAAGCACCTTGAGCTGACACTGACCCGGGCTAATTTTGATGCCATTACCAAAAGCCTGGTGGATCGTTGCCGCATTCCTGTTGAGCAGGCCCTGAAAGACGCAAAACTGTCTCCATCTGATATTGATGAAATTGTTATGGTTGGGGGCTCAACCCGGATACCTGCTGTTAAAGAACTCGTCAAATCTCTGACAGCTGGTAAAGAGCCTAACCAGGGCGTTAATCCTGATGAGGTAGTCGCTGTTGGGGCTGCAATTCAGGCTGGGGTGCTTGCAGGTGAAGTGAAAGACATTGTTCTGTTGGATGTTACCCCGCTGTCATTGGGTATTGAGACCATGGGTGGGGTGATGACCAAACTGGTTGAGCGCAACACAACCATCCCGGTTCGCCGCAGTGAAACTTTCTCAACAGCTGATGACAATCAGCCCAGTGTAGACGTGCACGTGCTTCAAGGGGAACGTCCGATGGCCCGTGATAATAAAACCCTGGGCAATTTCCAGCTGTCAGATATTATGCCTGCGCCCCGGGGCGTCCCCAAAATTGAAGTGACATTTGATATTGATGCCAATGGGATTTTAAATGTAAGTGCCAAAGATCAGGCCACTGGCAAAGAACAGCGCATTACCATTACCAATACATCCAATCTGACTGAAGCGGATATTGAGAAAATGGTTAAAGAAGCAGAAGCCAATCGCGCAGCGGACGAAGCCCTGAAAGAGCAGATTGATCAGAAAAATCAGGCAGACAGCTTGTGCCACAGTGCTGAAAAAATGTTAAATGACTTGGGCGATAAAATGCCTGAGGCAGAAAAAGCACCCATTCAGAAACAAGTCGATGACTTGCGTGGTGCCATTCAAGCCAACGATGCTGAGAAAATTAAATCGTTGCAGGAAACATTGCAGCAGTCCTTGTATGCGGTTTCTTCCAAAGCCTACGAGCAAGGTGCATCCGAGGCTGAACCTGCTGCAGCTGGTGGTCCTGCTGGCAGCAATGATAATGGCGCCTCATCACCCAATGCAGACGAGATTATTGACGCTGAATTCCGGCCATCAGACGAGGAAGTTGGCGCAAACCGTTAATTCTTCAATGTGTTTAGAGTTATTTCGCCTGAGTAATAACATCTGAGTGATTATCACAGTTGAGAGGATACTTCCCTTTCAACTGAACACTCAAAGTTATTTTTGAGTATTGGTTTTTTTTTGAAAACCCGGAAGCTTTAATCAAAACAATAAATTAATTGAAACAGTAAACTTTGCCAGCAGCAATGGCTGCTATTGCTTTTCCAGTAAATCTATGGCCAATAAATGGGGTATTTTTTGAGCGGCTTTTTATTTGGGTTACATCGACTTCCCATTGTTGATTGGGGTCAATTAAGGTTATATCAGCCCGTTTTCCCACCTCTAAAGATCCGGATTGGTTTAAGTTAAATAATTGTGCGGGTTTGCTGGCTAATTTTTCAATACACTGCAGTGCTGAAAGTTTTTGGGTATGAAACCCATGCGTAAGCATTACAGCCAATGATGTCTCTAACCCAATAACCCCATTGGGTGAGCAATCAAACGGCAAGGCTTTTTCACCTGGGGTATGCGGGGCATGATCGGTTGCAATAATATCAATGGTGCCATCAATCAGGCCGCCCCATAAGGCATCCTGGTCTGCTTCTTCTCGAATTGGACCGTTCATCCGGGTATCGGCATTGTAATCACTGCAGCATGCATCGGTTAATGCCAGGTAATGCGGGGTGGTTTCAGCAGATACTGGCAAGCCTTGCGATTTGGCCCACCGGATTAACGCAACGCTTTCTTTGCTGGAAATGTGAGCAAAGTGTACCCAACCGCCAGTGTAGCGGATAATTTCAATGTCTCTGGCCACGAGAACACTTTCTGCAATGGGCGGAATGCCAGGCAGTCCCAACTTGGTTGCGTGCAGTCCTTCATGCATCACCCCATCGCCAAACAGGGCAAAATCTTCAGCGTGGCAGACAATGGGGGTCTTGTAGACATTGCTGTATTCCAGAGCACGACGCATGATATTGGCATCATACACTGGCCGCCCATCATCTGAAAAAGCAACCGCACCCGCTTGAGAAAGCAGGGCCATTTCAGTAATGGCTTTACCGGCAAGGCCTTTAGTAACTGCAGCAACTGGAAAGATCTGAATGCCTGTTTTTTCGGCTTGCTCTAGGACATACTTCACCCAATCTACAGAATCCAAAACGGGTTGTGTGTTTGGCATCACGCATACCGTTGTAAATCCACCGGCCAGGGCCGATTCAGCGCCAGTAGCAGTGGTTTCTTTTTCTGGATTGCCTGGGTCTCTGAAATGGACATGCACATCCACCAGTCCAGGGGTAACCCAGGTATTTTCACTCAAGTTAATAACAGCGGTGTTAAATGGCAAGTCTTCTTGAAGAATATTTTCAGCTATTTTTTCAATTTGACCATTATTGATTAATAAGTCTAGTCGGCCATCATAATTAAATTGGGGATTTACCACACGCCCCCCTTTTAGAAGTTTTGGGGTATTGGCGTCCTGTTTTGTTAACGCATTTATTGTCGTGTTGGTCGAAGGGATGTCGGGCATAGGGTACTGGATTAAATTTTGTAAGAATCTTCTACAATAATGTTGTATTTACTCAGCTGGCTGTAAATTATAGCGTGTACAGACTAAAGCAAGAAGAGGCTTTCCTGAATTTAAGTAAAAAACACCAGACTCTTTAACTGCTGTCTGGTGCTTATTACTGTGTGTGTGTTGTAAATTGGTTTGTTTTTTAATATCCGAAGAAAAAATACCCGCTGCCAGGCACTGTCGCATTACTTGCACTTGTATGACTTTCAGTGGTTGCATTAGAATCTTGGTCAATAATAATATCACCAATTAGTTTTCCTTCCCAGCGTGTAGTGACTGTCTGTGTTGAATCGACATCTTCCTGTATCTGGACAATATCGGTGTAATCATCATCAGTATCATAGATCGCATCCGAACCGGCTCTAGTAGTTGCTGTGTAAGTAAAATTCGTTGTTGTATCATCACTAGTATTAAAAACACCATCTGCACCTGCGTTATTGAGAATTTGCGTTTCCGTAGAAATACGCTTACCAGCGTTGTAAGTTAATTCTCTGTAAAGGATGCTGTTTGCCATCTCATCATGAAAACTATAGCTTAATCGATCGTCAATGGTACCGAGTATCCCATCAGTCCCAATATTGGCATCTTTCCAATACTCTAGCGTTATTCTTTCGGGCGTTATACTTTCATTGTGATAGCTGTAGTTACCACTAGTATCGTAAGTAAATTGACCAGGTAAACTTTGAAAACGTGTAACAAGCGCATTGAAATTCATAGTTAATACTGCTCCTCTGCTCGAAGGTTGTTTGGGTAAATGAAAATGGTTTTGACGACAGCAAAAATGGGAAGATAAGCTTTAAGTCCCAGTATTTATGACCATTGATACATTTTATATTTTTATAGAAGGTGAAGCGTTGTTTTAAAATAGTTATGTATGCATAAACAAAATTGATTAGATTTTGGTGCGAGTTTTTTTTTATTTCTTAAAAGTTGTTTACATTCTCATTTATTTACTTGAATTTGAGGCAAAAGTTTGGAGCAATTCTTTTTATAAGGGATTATAATGGATTGAATGTGTTGTGATTGACGATTTTGTAATGGCTAAAACCCAATCTAACTGTTTAATCTATAATTTTTGTTTATTAAAATTTAAACAAATCATTGTATAAAAAGGATTAATCAGCAAATGTTGTCAAATCAGCAATTTAGCACTTTAAAAAAAAACATGCATGTTTTTTTTCTACTTATTGCAATAGTTCTTCCAGGTTTTTCAGCGTTTGCAAATCCAGGTGTTATTCAGGACATTAATTACAACAAACAACATAATCAACTTGTAATACAATCAACAGCACCTATATTAGCAACAATTAACACATCAACTATTTCAGGGAAAACACGTGCCGTTATTGATTTAAATAATGCTGAAATTGGGCTAACACTACCACAAGATAGGGTTTTAAAACAAAAACTGTCTGCAATACTTCCCCAACTCAGCGCAATAGACATCAATCAGTACAGTGGCAGTGGCGAACCTATTGTTCGTATTTTACTTGAATTCTCAAAGATCAGCAGCCAGATTCAATTACAAAAGAGCGAAGGCAACCAAGTGACCGTTTTTGTAGACAGCAATGATGAACAGTATTTGAATGGTCTCGAAAAAAAATTGGCAGTCGTTAATGACGGCAAGCCTGAAGACTTAACGTTACAAGCCATCCCAAAGAAAAAGGGTGATTCTCAAAAAAAAACAAAGTCTTATGCAACCGTTCCTTATTCAGATACCCCCATAAGAATGCCGCAGCCCAAGGCGCAGAACTCTGAGATCAAGGTTTCTGAGAAAAGCAATACCGCTGTTCTTGATGCACAAATTGAAGTATTACAAGCTGAATTGCAAGGGGTAAAAGCTGAGAATGCATTGTTAAAACCTGCAATTAAAGAAACCAACGACTATTTGATTGCTTTGAAAAAAGAGAACGAACGTTTAGAACAAGATCTCCAAACGGTTCAAAAATATCATATCGAGCTCGAATCTGAAAAAAAACGACAAGAAGAAAGATTGCAAGCAGAACTGCGTCAAGCCCAAAGTAAACTTTCGGATAATGATTTGGCCCTTGCTAAAAATCTTGAAGCCTTAAAACGAGAGTTGCAAGAGGCAAAGCGTCAATTAACCAGTAACGCTATTGAAGAAACAAAAGAAATTGAAACACTGAATAATCAGCTTCAGCTCATTGAAAATGAAAAACAATCATTAGAAGCGGTTGTGAATACCCAGCGTCAAGAGTTAACAAGGCTGAAAAATAAGAGCAAATCCGTTGTCACAGACAAGACTGCCTTAACTGCGCTGAAAAACCAGCTGAATGAAGCACAATCGACGTTAAAGGCATCAATTGATACCACAAATGCACTAAATCAAAAAAATGCGTTTCTGCAAAACCAGCTGATTGAACTGAAATCGACTTATAACACTGTATCAAATACACAGTCTGAAAGCCTTGCCCTTGAAAACGAGCAGCTGCGCAAGCAGGTTGATATATTGAGTAGCAAGATTCAGGCATTATCGGCACAGCTGGAAAGCGGCCCGAAAAAACAAAATGAAAATGATTTAACTGTTGGTAAATTACAAGCCAATCTGTCTGCAGAAAAGCGAGCAAAGGCACTGATTCGAGAGCAGTTGCAGAAGGCCACCCAGAAAAATGAAACCCTGACCCTTGAATTAAATACGTTTAAGACACAACTTGAACGCAATGGCAATGCATCCAATACCTTGGCTGGCATAAAGGGGGCTTTAGATGATAAAAACAAAATTATTGAGAGCCTTGAACAGCAATACCAGAAAGCCAAAACTGAAAGCGAAAGTAATAAAGTATTGGTGGAAAAACTCAGAAGCCAACTGGTTTCTGGGCGGCAAGCGAAAAATACAGCGCTAAAATTGACCAGCGTTGAAGCACAGAACCAAAAGCTTCGTGATCAGTTGAATGCATTGCAGGCGGAGTTCTCAGAAAAAACAGAACTGACTGTTACAAGCACGACCCTGGTTGATGCCAGTACCAATTATGCAGAAGCGGAAGCTTCTTATAAAGCTGGAAATCTACAAGCTGCTTTAAGAAGCTACAAAACAGCAATGTTGCTATCCCCGGATGACTTTCAGTATGTTTCAGCCTACAGCCGTGTGTTACTTGAAGACAAACAATATGCTGAAGCAGAAGAGACTTTAAAGAAGTACTTGGAAAAGCATCCTGGAAACCGAGAAGCCTATGCACAACTTGGAAAAATATATTTGCTTGACGAGCAACCCCAAATTGCCAGTCAAATCTTTTCAAAAGCCGTACCAAGCAATACCCTGAATAACTATGGTTCTGCGTTAAAAAAACTGGGCAAGCTGAAAGAAGCCGAAAATGTTTTTAATGTGGCACTCAGCTTAAATCCAAAAGACAGTGAGCTGCTTTTTAATTTGGGCAATTTGTATAATACGCAAAACAAACTGCAGGCGGCCCGCAACAAGTACTTAGAAGCACTTGATGTTGCCCCCGATTTTTCTGAGGCGCATTATAATTTGGGGCTGGTTTTTTCAAAAATTGGCGATAAGCCCAATGCAATTAAGCACCTCGAGCAATTTCTGGGGCTGGTACCCACTGCAAAAAATGCCAGTGTTATTAGAAGTTATATTAAAAAGCTTAAAAACAGTTAACTCTTTTTAACGCGTCATACTTCAATGCTTCATAGACTTTTAATGCCAGGGGGCTGTGTTTAAAAAAACGCTGATTGCTTTTTTACTTAACACGCCTAATTATTTACTGTCAAAAACCTCACAGCAGTAATCTTTAC
>JBCDLA010000045.1:0-21140 GCA_038745945.1 Cyanobacteria bacterium P01_H01_bin.74
GGTAAAATGGCGTGAGCCAGACCCCTCAGAAACTGCCTTTGCGAGTGAGTACTGGTACAGCTGGGAGCTTGGCCGTCCGCAGCTCTTGGCCGGAAGGCCTTAGAGATGTGGATGCCCTTTGGGTACAAGAGCAGGAAGCAACTGGTTAATTTGCCTTGCTTTTGAAAGGTGTCCAGAGGAAACGGGACGTTTCTTCTGGTGCCAAGGGGTCGTTAGGGGAAAAGGCAGTTTTTCCCCTAACAAAGTAAAAGAAGAAAATATGTTTAGAAAAAATCTTGCCTTGAAGCAAAACAGTCAAAAGAAAATCAATTTTTTCCACCAGTGTAAAAAACGGCTGGGGTTGTCAGGGACCAGCCAGGGCCCCTGACGAAACAAAAAATATGTTTTAAGAAAAGATCTTGTCTCAGCTCAAAAGAGCCTAAAAAAGGAAGTAAGCAGTTTGTAAAGAGCATTGCTGTTATCAGCTTTTTACCACTAAGTTATTTCTCATAGACGGGGCCTTTCATTTCAGCTAGGATAGAAATTATTTTTTGAATAGCATAGTAACAGCAATCCATTTAATTCCCATTTTGATACATCCTGTAAAATTTTTCAGTTGCCAATTTTAAGCGCCAGAAAATTACAACTTGTACGAAAATTTATAGGCTTTGCTGGTCAATCATTGATTTTTAAATCTTTTGTCAGGGCTAAAAACCTTTTTTTGATGCCTCTTTTAAAAGCCAATTAAATTGTTTACTTAAATTTCACACCCCCCAATGTGCACAACTTAGAAAGCTCACGCTTTATGACCTCTACAAAAAACACGGTACTTCTTGACGTTCAAGGGTTGGAAGATACACGCGGTGTTGCATTACAGCAAGCTGGCATTAAAAACGTAAAAATGCCCCTGCAGATTCTTCAGAAAAACGGCCAGCGCCAGCACGTGCAAGCCAGTGCCACTATGAGTGTTGGGCTAACGGCCACTGAAAAAGGCACGCACATGTCCCGTTTCGTCATTCAACTGAACCAGTGGGGAGACGGACCCGTAGTATCCATTAACCTGGCTGAGTTTCTAACTGAAATGAAAACCCGGCTTAATGCAGAGACTGCCCGGACGGTTTTTCAGTTTGACTACTTTATAGAGCGAGAAGCCCCCGTCAGTGGCTTAAGTGCAAAAATGGCTTATCCTTGCACACTGAAAGGCCAGATCCGTCAAGACAATACGTGCGAGACCATCCTGAGTCTGGTTGTTCCTTGTGCAACCTTGTGCCCGTGCAGCAAGGCTATTTCAGATTACGGGGCTCACAATCAGCGGGCTGCCATTAAAGCCGATCTGGTTTTGGATCCTTCGCTGAATGAAACCCACCCGGTGGTCTGGATTGAAGATGTTGTGCACGGCTTAGAGTCACAATCATCTTGTCCGGTTTACCCCCTAATTAAACGGGTTGATGAGAAGTTTATAACCGAGAAAGCCTACGAGACACCCAAGTTTGTAGAAGATGTGGCCCGTGATGCGGTTTTATTTTTGCAGCAATATCCAGGGGTGACTGGTTTTCATTTAGAAGTCGAAGCATTTGAGAGCATTCATGCCCACAATGCTTGGGCCATGCACCGTGAAAATTTCATCAGCTCCGTTGTTTAAACAGCGTTTTATTAAGACAATGGCTTCAATCTTTTTTAAGCAACCCGCTGATGTGCTTGTTTTACCCATAATGCCAATGAGCTGATGACTGTAACTGCCCCTGATAAATTTTCTCCACCCTATACTGAATGGGTTACCTTGGTTCGTAAGGTGAGTTTTTCTGCAGCTCATTTTTTATGGCTGAATCATTTAACAGAAGCAGAAAACCAGCAGCGTTTCGGGTTAAGCAGCAATCCGCTGGGGCATGGGCACAATTATGAAATAGATGTCGCCGTTTCCGGTCAAATTAACCCGGAAACCGGGATGGTGATTAATCTGAAGCAGCTAAAAAAAATTCTTTCAGAAGAGGTTCTCAGCGATCTGGATTTTAAAAATCTGAACCGCCAAGTGCCTTATTTTAAGAATAAGCTGACCACACTTGAAAACCTTGCATTTTTTATTTGGGACAAACTGACAGATCGCTTTGAGCCAATGCACCTGTGCCTGAACTGGTTGAAAGTGCTTGAAAATGATGATCTCTATGTCAATTATTCGGGTGGAAAGGACAACTTGATGGCTGTAGTAACACAAATGCCAGCGGCGCAAAAAAATGAAATCTACACGGTTGTAAAGCAAAATTGGGTTTATTTAACCCGAACCTATAATTTTCCTGCAAGTCACCGCTTGTTTAATCCCGAGTGGACTGATGAGGAAAACGAAGCCATCTTTCAGAAATGCAACAACATTAATGGCCACGGCCACAATTACGGGCTGGAAGTTACCGTTAAAGGCGATATATTGCCAGAACTTGGCATGGTGATTGACATTTACGAACTGGATTCACTGGTTAATCAGCACCTGCTGGACTGGGTTGACCACAAAAACCTGAATCTGGATGTACCGTTTCTGGCGGGCATTATTCCTACCACAGAGAATTTGGCTCGCGCTTTTTGGAAACAGCTGAGCGATCACATTCCGGCACCGGCCCAATTGGCCCGCATTCGGCTTATTGAAACACCAAACAACTTTGCAGATTATTTCGGGCCGTCCCTGGCTTACAACCAATCACCCGACTAACCCAATATAGGACACACCACCCCTTCTAATGCCACATTCTTCTTCTCAAACCCAACCAAAACCCCAACAAGCCGCAGTATCAGAGGTGTCAGATCCAGCAGCCGGATCTGATCCTGTTTTATACGAGGTCCCCGCAAGACAAGCGTTGTCCTCTTCAAAAAGCACAAAAAGCACAGAAGCCACAGCACCCCTTGCCAAAACCTTTGAAGACTTTAACTTATCGGCACCCTTGCAGCAGGCTTTAACGGCCATGGGTTTTGAAAAACCCTCTGCCATCCAGGCAAAAGCCATTCCGACACTAATGCAAGGCAAGGATGTTATTGGCTTGTCTCAGACAGGCAGCGGCAAGACAGCAGCCTTTGCGATTCCTGTGATTCAACACCTTGATGCCAGTGCAAGCCAGAGCGTAAAACAAATTCAGGCCGTCATTATGTGCCCCACCCGTGAATTGGTCCTGCAGGTCAGCAGCCAAATTGGACAATTGCTGCAAACAAGCCCTCACGTTAAAGTCGCAGCTGTATATGGCGGTGAAGACATTCGCCGGCAGATTCAGGTGCTAAAATCTGGTGTGGACATCGTGGTGGCGACTCCGGGACGGACCATTGATTTGATGAACCGCCAGGTTCTTAATCTCAGCCGGGCAAAAACCGTTATTTTGGATGAAGCCGATGAAATGCTCGATATGGGCTTTCGTGATGACATTGAGACGGTGCTTTCTCAGGCGGGCAGTGCTTGTAAGAACCGCCAGACGGTTTTGTTTTCTGCGACAATGGCCCCTGAAATTCTGCGTTTGGCCAAAAGCTACCAGAAGAACCCAATTACCATTGATGTCAAGCATGAAAAGCACAGCAAGCCCAATATTAATCAACATTTTAGTGTCATTGCAGAAACTGCCAAAAAAGAAGCCGTTTTCCGGCTGCTCTACAGCCATTCGGTTCAGTGCGCGGTGGTGTTTTGTAATACCAAAGCCCGCGTGGATACCCTGGTGGAATTCCTGCGGCAGAAAAACCTGCGCGCCGATGCGTTGCATGGCGATTTAAACCAGAATGCCCGCACACGAATTATGGGGGCTTTTCGATCGGGATATTTTAACATTCTGGTGGCCACCGATGTGGCAGGCCGCGGTATGGATGTTGATGGCCTGGAAATGGTCATTAATCACGATTTACCCCGAGATACCGAAGACTATATTCACCGGGTTGGCCGCACAGGCCGCGCGGGAAAAGCAGGCCACGCCTTTACTCTGGTCCATCCGCGTGAATCCTATTTAATTCGCCGGATTGCCCGCCAGTACAATGTTACCATCAGCCCCTACTCAATTCCCTCTTCGGTGCTAGTTGAAAAAATTCGTGCCCAGCAGTTGCTGGTTCAACTGAGTGAAAAAGTCCAGGCCAACCAGGGTTTGCTCAAAGCCGCTTCAGACAAAAGCCTGTCCGATCTGCCGTTATTTAACACAATGGTGCAGTTGAAGCAGTTTATTAAGGAGGGCGTTGATCCTGTGTTGCTGGCGGCCACCCTGTTTACAATGAATGCAGAAGAAGGTCTGGCCACAGCTGATGAGGCCCTGGACCGCTTTTTTGACAACTCACGGCAAATTGGCAACCCTTACACAGAGCCTGGCCATTATCAAGACAGAAAAAGACCGCGCAATGGCTACAACCGAAGCAACCGACATGGTCGCTCTGGTCCTGGTCATCAAGGCAGCTTTTCGGGCGAAAGGCCAGACAAAAGCTTTTCATCAGGCAAACGCCCTGCCCGAAGCAACTTTTCAGACCAGGGGTATGCTGGAAAATCGGGTCCGAGGAAGAATTCCCGTCCGTCCTTCACCGAAAGAAATTCGTAAACAGCAGGAGCAGCATTGGTTTGCAAGACAATTTGGATGCCACAACGTCTTCAGAAAAAGACAGCCAATGGACTGCCAAACTCAGTCAATACCCGCGTATTACGTTGCATTGCCGCTGCCAGAACGAATTTAATATCAATGTGATTCGGCTGAAAAATGAGGACCCTGTAATGTGTCATATCTGCGGGACGGTTTTTCCTGCATCCCTGGGCCAGCGTTTTGCCAATGCCTTACAAGATATGTTTGCCGTAAAATATGAGCTGGACAAGCAAGATATCGGCTTTGACCTTTCATTTTTGTACAAGTCCACCTTTAAGCAGCCTCCGGCCCCTTTCCCGTTTTCGCCAGAAGATTTTTCTTAAACCAATATGATGTTTTAGGAAAAGCGTAATGTTTTGGGAAAATAAACGATTTTTAACAGTTACGCTCACACTGTTGCTTTACGGGTTGATGGCTGTTTTTTACAACAGCCCAGCACTCTCTGAGCCCCGACTCAACCGGGAATTGTTCACATGGTTTTTCTGGGTAGCCGCAACCGGGCTTTATGGGGCTGGGTTTATTGCATTTCGGCTTCGGTCTGAGCCATCAGATCTTCGCCTCCCTAAAGACTTAGACCGTGACTTCATTGGGGTGCTCGTCGGTGCCTTAGCGCTAATGGTTTTGGCCCTCTTTATTCCGCCATTTCACTCCACCGATCTGTATGGCTACATTAACCGGGGCTGGCAGCAGGTCAGCTACGGTGTAAATCCTTATATTGTCACGGTCAATGACATTCCCGGCTGGGAAAATGACCCGATGCTGACCAACCATTGGGTGAATAATCCCAGCCCCTATGGTTTTCTTTATATGCAGATTGCCAGAACCTTGACGCAATGGGGACAAGGCATCAAGCCGCTGACCATCTTTATTTTTAAATCCACCAATCTGCTGCTTTATCTGGCCTGTGGTCTGGGCATCTGGTTTTTGACCCCAAGACAATCATCCCCCCAGCCCTCAGTGCATGATCGTCATAGCTCTCAACAAAATCAAAGCAAACAGAAAAATCCGGCAACGTTCATACAACCATTTATTCAATCGCTTATTCAGGCATCCGGTATAATAGGGTCTGAATTTAAGCACTGGCCTGATGTTTCGCGTTTGCAGCGGCTTTATTTATTTTTATGGAATCCGCTTATTCTGGTCCATGGCTGTATAAACGGGCACAATGATATCTGGATGGGCGCATTGCTTCTGCTGGCCTTTGGGCTTGCTATGCAGGCAGAAAAACTCTCAGAAAAACTACAGAAAAGCGGGGCAAATGTGATGTTACCGGCCATGCTTTTTTTAATATTTTTTTTAATCCTTGTTTTACCGGTAGCCACAGCAGCCACACTCACCAAGTATGCTGCTGTGGTGATTCTACCACTGATAATCATTTATATCCTCAAACAGAAAAAATCAGGCTTGCTCAAATCAGGCATACTGCTCGTTAGTCTCAGTTTTTCCGTGCTTGTCATTTGGACTTGCGGGCAAACTTATCTGCAAGACTGGCAAGCATTTAAACTGGGGGCCATTCAGAAAAACGCTTTTGTTTCGCATGGGTCCTTGCACGCGATGATTTACCATGCAGTTCAAGCCATCACAAAGAGCGTTACGGCCTTCTCTTTCTTATTCTTTCCCTTATTTTTTCCAGATAGCCCGCTGGGCCTGCATACAGAAGCATTTTTACTGGGGGTACGCACCCTGCTGAAAAATTTGCTTTTGGTGTTTTATGCCATGTTTTGTGTAAGCTTAGGCATTAAGCGGTTGTTTTCGAAAAGCAGCTCTGGCTATTCAGCAGCGCAATTGCGGCAAGACAGTGTCTGGTTGGTCGCGGTGTTGATTGGCCTTATCAGCTTGAAATTTTACCCGTGGTACCTCTCAATGATTCTGCCGGTTGTGTTTTTAGAGCAGAATAAAGGTGTTTTCTGGTTTTTTATCTTGCTGACTTGCTTCCAGCTGGCTTCCATAACTTTTATTGGACAAGCCCATATGCTGAACTTTCTGGTAATGACCCTGGCACCGATCTTGCTCTGGTGGCAGCTCAATATACTCTTGGGCCCGCAATCTCCCCCGAAATCTACCTAATCTGGCAAACAAGCGGCCTAAAACGGCACCCCGTTCATTCTAGAAAACACACCCGCTATGACAAACAAAATACCTTTCCCAACAACACCCTCATCTCACCTGCACATCCAGCAGGACCAACCGGTTGAAACCGTTGCTATTCTGGACTGTGGTGCTCAATACACCAAAGTGATTGACCGCAAAATTCGGGACTTGGCGGTGAATACTGTCATTTTGCCCATTAACACGCCAGCAGAAACCATCCGGGAAATGCAATTTTCGGGCCTTATTCTCTCAGGAGGCCCAGGCAGTGTTTACGATCCTGGGGCACCCCAATGCGATCCGGGCCTGTTTAATCTGGGATTGCCTGTCTTGGGGATTTGTTACGGCATGCAGCTGATTAATCAGCATTTTGGTGGCAGGGTACAACCCAGCAATACCAAAGAATACGGTGAAACTGAAATCCATGTGCAGCCAAGCTGTGGGTTATTTCAAAAACTAGAGCCTCGCCAACAGGTTTTAATGAGCCACGGTGATAGTGTTTCTGAGCCTGCACCCGGTTTTTCCGTGGTTGCCCAATCCTCGGGGACCCATGGCACCGATGTTGTGGCGGCTATTGCAGATGAAAGCCGCCAGATTTTTGGGGTTCAGTTTCACCCGGAAGTGGAGCTTTCTGAAAATGGGGGGCAAATGCTTGCCAACTTCTTATACAAGGTTTGTAAACTTAGCGGCTCTTATGCTATTGACCAGCGGCTTGAAGGCCTGCTTGCTGATCTAAAATCAACAGTGGGGCCTCAAAGAAAGGTGATTGTCCTGGTCAGCGGGGGAGTGGACTCCAGTGTGACAGCGGCTTTACTGGTCAAAGCCCTGGATCCAGACCAGGTGTACGCTGTCCACATTGACTCTGGCATGATGCGCCAAGACGAGAGTGATGCCGTTTGCGAGGCCCTTGAGGCCATTGGGTTAAAACACTTGCAACGCATCAATGCGGAAGCTGATTTTTTAAATGCGACTACCACCCTGAAAAGCGGTGAATCGATTGGCCCGTTGCATCAAACACGGGATCCTGAGCATAAGCGCCGCTTAATTGGCGATACGTTTTATCACTTGACGGTCAAGGCCATCAACGATCTGGCCTTAAATCTGGATGAAACCTTTATTGCACAAGGCACCCTGCGCCCTGATCTCATTGAGAGTGGGAATCCAGAGATTAGCCACCAATCGCAAACCATTAAAACCCATCACAACGATGTTCCCCTGATTCAAGCCCAGCGCAAGAAAGGCCTGATTATTGAGCCCAACCGCGATCTGCACAAAGATGAAGTTCGCCAGGTTGGCAGGCTGCTGGGCTTACCTGATGCTTTGGTCATGCGCCACCCGTTTCCAGGCCCGGGGCTTGGCATCCGAATACTGTGCGCCGACAAGCCCTATTTCACGGAAACACATGCCCTGGTTTGCGAGCAACTGCACCATGTTTTATCCGCAGCAGCCCCAAATACAGACACAAAAAATACAGTTCGAGGCTTAATTCTGCCTGTTCGCAGTGTCGGGGTTCAGGGTGACAGCCGCAGTTACAGTTATGTGGCAGCAATCCAGCCAGAAAATCCGGGAAAGATGCCTTGGCAAGCATTGTCTAAACTGGCCAAGACCATCACCAATCAGGTTCCCGCTATAAACCGGGTGGCCCTGGCAATTTGCAAGCAGCCCTTGCCAGACCAGATCAATGCCATTACACCCACCTCGCTCTCGCCCGTAACATTAGAAAAGCTGCGTGTGCTGGATGCCCTTGTTACAGAACACATGCAGGCAGCAGGGTGCTATACTGCAATGAGTCAGTTGCTCAGTGTGCTGATGCCTGTCCATGCACCAGTCAACCGTGATGCTGATTGCGGACTTGCGCATTCTGTGGTGATTCGGGCTGTTGTTACATCTGATTTTATGACAGCACGTCCCCTGCCCATAGGCCCAGACTTGCCATGGCCAGTCTTACAACAATTGGCAGATGCACTTTCCAGCCAACCTAATGTTGATTATGTCTTTTACGACATAACCAGCAAGCCACCGGCTACTGTGGAATGGGAATAAAAACAGGCTTCATCTAAAGGAATTTATTGGTTTCCAATTTTTATATTAAGGCAAGATTTTTAAACCTGATCTGGCAAGGCCTGCAACCCCTTTGAGGACTCGGATGTTTGAATGGCACGCTGCTTTTTTCGTGTCAGTAAAATCTGAAGAATCCCAATATCTGCTGGCGTTAAGCCTGGAATTTTAGCTGCCTGCCCCAACGTGGTTGGCTGCAATTGGGCCAGCTTTTCTTTGGCCTCATTTGAAAGCTGTGCAATGGCCCCGTAATCAAAATTAACCGGCAATTTGACGTTGCCTGCCTCTGACAACTTTTTAACACTTTGGGCCTGTCGTTTTAAATAGCCCTCGTATTTAATTTCAGTTTCAACATAGGTTTTAACTGAAGCCGGCAACTGTTTGCTGGTCTCATCAAAGTGCTCAATAATGTCATAGCGAATGGGTGGCCTGCGTAACAACTGATACAGGGATGTTTTTTCATGAACTTGCTCGTTGCAATGGGTCTGCAGAATAGTATTAATGGCCTCTGTTGGATTGACGCAGACGGCTTTGAGGCGAGCTTGTTCTGTGGCAATGGCTTGGTTTTTTTCAACAAAAACAGCCCACCGCTCATCATCAACCAGGCCAATTTCTCGCCCAATGGGGGTTAAACGCTGATCGGCATTGTCCTGGCGCAGTAGCAAGCGAAATTCGCTTCGGGAAGTCAGCATCCGGTAAGGTTCGCTGATTTCTTTAGTCACCAAATCATCAATGAGTGTGCCAATATACGATGATTGCCGGCTTAGAACCAGGGGTGCTTGCTGTCGAATAAAGCGGGTTGCATTAATGCCCGCAATGAGGCCTTGTGCGGCTGCTTCTTCGTAGCCGCTGGTACCATTAATCTGGCCAGCAAGAAAAATGCCAGCTGCTTTTTTGCTCATTAACGAATGATGCAGCTGATAGGCTGGAAAATAATCGTATTCGACGGCACAAGCTGGCCGAATAATTTCAGCATTTTCTAAACCGGGCAGGGTATTAACCATCGCTTGCTGGACATCATAGGGCAGACAGGTTGAAAACCCTTGTAGGTAAACTTCATAAGTATTTCGGCCTTCTGGTTCAACAAACAGGTGGTGGCTGTCTTTGTCAGGAAAGCGCGTAACTTTGTCTTCAATGGACGGGCAATACCGGGGACCAGGGCCATGAAGCAGACCCGTATACATGGGGGAGCGGTGCAAATGTTTTTCAATGAGCGCATGCGTTTTTGCGTTGGTTCGGGTTAAATAACAGGGCAACTGCGGTTTAACTGGCCGGTTGGGCAAAAACGAGAAATAGCTGGGGATGCTGTCGCCCGGGTGTTTGTCCAACTTATTGGTGTCAATGGTTCGGCCGTCAATTCGCGGCGGGGTTCCTGTTTTTAACCGGCCTGTTTTCAGGCCCAATTCAATCAGACTGCCTGTAATGCCAAAGCTGCCGCTTTCACCAGGGCGTCCGCCGCCCATGCTTTGCTCGCCCACCCAGAGCTTTCCGTTTAAAAAGGTACCGGTGGTAATAATCAGTGATTTTGCATAGTAGGTAAGGCCCAGATTGTCTTTAACACCAATCAATTGCCGGATTTCTGAATTACTTTCTAGTGACGAATTCCCAACGGCTCCAGCAATGCCCTCAGCAGGAATAACTTCAGTAATAATTTCGGTGACCATAGTTTGCCGCAATTTGATGTTGGGCATGGACTCAATCAGCTTGCGGCAATAGGTCCGGTATTCTGCTTTATCGGATTGGGCACGCAGGGCACGGACCGCAGGCCCTTTGCTTGAATTTAAAGTTTTTAACTGAATGTAGGTGGCATCGGCGCAAAGGCCCATCACACCGCCCAAGGCGTCAATCTCTTTAACCAACTGGCTTTTTGCAGGCCCGCCAATGGCAGGGTTACAGCTCATCTGGCCAATGGTGTCCAGATTCAGTGTGATCAGCATGGTACTGCAGCCCAGCCTTGCACTGGCCATGGCTGCCTCGATGCCAGCGTGGCCGGCACCAATGACAATCGTATCGATAGCAGGTTGTGTTGTCATTTGCATTACTTTACAAGAATTCAAACAAGTGGCCAAAAGGTCAACATAAAGACGGGGTTAAAACCGCTCGATCAATTAAAAATAATCTTTGTTATCTTCGTTGTCTTCAGAGTCCATCAACTTTACTTCACGGGTTTCCAGAGGGTAGTAACCGTTTTCATCTTCTGCGGGCTGGCTGCCCCACAGGGTATAATAACGGGGTTTCTCGGCTTCAGGAAAATCGGCGGTATCGGTTAAGCCCGTATCGGGATTGGCGGCTTGTCGGTTAAGTTCAGTGGCACCTGCACGGTGTAGGGGGGAAAAAATAACGGCAGCCAGTGCAAAAGGCACAATAAATTGTACTAGATAACGCATGCAGGGCAATTAACCTTTTGTCTGTATTTTGTCTGTAATGGAATACTTGGAAAATTGGAAGTAGACCAGTTAATTATAAAATAAGATTTCATCATAAAATAAAACTGCTGTTAAAAAAACAAATGGGCTTGGCAAATTGACTCATTCAAGTCGATTACCCTGAAAATGGTTACTATTGCTTTTTAAGATTTTAGGCTATAATCTTAACGTTAAGTTAAGTTGAAGACTTAACGCTATGGGGTCACCGAGAGGAATAAAGAGTCTATTCAACACGTGTTGATTGTACTGTCATTCGTTTCTTTTTCTCTTTTTTATGCGTGAGTTACTGTAAAAGGCTATTAAAAAAAATCTGGCAAACCATTTTAAGAAAACTTTAAGAATACAATTTTTTAATCACAACTGGCTTTCTGACTGCGAAATAACAAGCATCCATTAAAAAACAGCCTGCCAATAAAAAAAGGAATTCCATTTAACTGCCACCATGCCAAACATCAGTACATTGATTCACTTTAATTTTGGGTACATTAAACAACAGGCAAAACCTGGCAGTTGGCGCAGGGGTTACAATTATTTTAAAGAAAACCAATTAACATTTATTGATTTAGACATGATTGGGGTTCGTGCCACGGTTAAAGGCAAGTTTAAGGAAGCCTACACCATTCAGTTAAAATTTAAAGGCGACCGGGTTGAACCGGTCTGTGACTGCCCGCTTGAGGACAAGTGGTGCAAGCATGCCATTGCCGTTGCTCTGGAAGCAGTCAAGCAAAATCACTGGGAGATTTATTACGATCTGCCCCTAACTGAAGACAACCTGGAGCAGGTGCCCATTGAGTATTGTCAAGGGGCGTACCGGTTTATGATTAAACCAGACAAACACCACAAGCCAAAGCATGTGGGGGTCAGGGTTGAATACCGTAAGCATCACAAAATTGTGCATAACATTGAAAGTACCCTGAAGAAAACCCTGGAGGCAATTCAGCAAAAAGAAGATGCTTCGGTCAGTGATGCAGAGAAAAATGAAATTAGACTGCTCCAGTTCCTGGTGATTCAGACTAAAAACAAGCCAGACAATGGCTGGTTCTCGGTGCCTCTTAGCGAGGCAGATCAATTGTTTAAACTCCTGGCTCAGGTTGAAGAAGTTTGTAATGCAAATAATAAACGGCTTTATTTTACGATCGAGCCCTTGTTTTTGATGGTTTCAGTCAATATTTCAAACACAGGCAGTGTAATGCTGGCACTCCACTGGATTAATCAATCCCCGTTTGATGCCTATCCGCTGGATGAGGTAACGCTTTTTGGTAAAAACGTGCCATGGGGCATCCGGGAAACCACGGTCTATCCCCTTTCCAACAAGTTGTCTGATTTGCCCAACTACATGACGCGCAATACTTTTACCGATATTAAAGATTCTGATGGCGGAAAGTTTATTTACGAAGAGCTGCCTAAGCTTCAGAAAATTGTGGATATGGATTTGGCTGATATTGTAAATCAGCTGAAGTTAACCAAGTTAAAGCCAACCCCCCATATATCTGCAGAACTGCTTGATGAAGCCACCTTGAAAATGCGGGTCACTGTTGATTTTTACTACGGCGATACCAAAGTGCCTTTTAACAAAAAAGCCCCTGATACCCCCTATGTCTCGGTGAGTAAAAAAGAAGGCAAAAAGCAAAAAGACGCTGAAGTCTACTGGATTAAGCGCGATATTGCTGAAGAGGCCAAAATATACCAAAGCTTACTGGATGCTGGGCTGGAAGTTTTGCAAACCAATCATCTGTTTGCCGAAGGCGATCATGCCATTGATTTTTACAATTATTTTCTGCCTGAAAAAACCAATCAGACCGTAAACCCGTGGCAAGCCAAATATGCCAAAAATCTGGTGATTTTAAAATCCTCAAGCCACCCGCTTCATTTGCGCGGAAAACTGGAGTTCTCCAATACCGTGGACCAGTTTATTTTAAGCATTGACTGTACCATTGGTGAATTGACCATTGCTCTGGATGAAGTGCAGCGCCATTTGATGCAGGGCAAGAAATACTTCTTTAAAAAAGATGTTGGCTACATTGAAGTACCGCTTGCAGAGATTTTGCATTTTATTAAAACCCTTGAATTCTTTGATGCCGAGACCCTTGAGAAGGATCTTTACCAGATCCAGACATACCGGGCCGGCTTAATTGCTGAATTGCTGGATCAAGGCATCCAGATGGAAATGAGCGAGAAATTCCAGAAGTTCTGGGAAGTGATCTCATCCCAGCAGGCAATGGATGACATTGCCATTCCAGAGGCCGTGACCGCAGATCTGCGGCCCTACCAGAAAGCCGGGTTTAACTGGCTCTGCTTTCTCTACATTTACGGGCTCAACGGCATTCTGGCTGATGACATGGGTCTCGGTAAAACGCTGCAGACGCTGGTTCTGCTGCAATACGCCAAAGAAACCGATGGACAGATGCCTTCGCTGATTGTGTGCCCAACCTCTGTGGTGTACAACTGGATCAATGAAATCAATAAATTTACCCCCAACCTGACGGTTGTCAATCTTACGGGCAGTGACCGCTATAACCAATATAAAAAGGTAAAAACCGCTGATGCCATTATTACCAGTTATTCCTTGTTGCGCCGGGACATCCGGTCTTTAAAAGAATATCCCTTTCGTTACGTGATACTGGATGAATCGCAAAACATTAAAAACTTTACCTCGCAAACGGCCAATGCCAGTAAAACCTTGCAGTCCTCTCATCGACTGGCCCTGTCCGGGACTCCGGTTGAAAACCGCTTAATGGAATTGTGGTCGGTTTTTGATTTTCTGATGCCGGGTTTCTTATACATGCCGGAAGATTTTCGGTTTCGTTATGTTACCCCCATTGAAGAACGCGGCAACCGCGATGCTGAACGGCGCCTGAAAAAGCAGGTTTTTCCGTTTATGTTGCGCCGCTTGAAACAAGATGTTGCCAAAGATCTGCCGCCAAAAATTGAATCGGTTCAGTACTGCCAACTCACAGACTCACAGCGTGAGCTTTACCTTGACTTTCTGGATAAAACCCGTGAAGAGGTCTTTGCCAATGTGGCTGAAAAAGGCATTAAAGGCTCGACCAACTCCATTTTTGCGGCCCTGATTAGACTGCGGCAAATTTGTTGTCACCCCCGGTTGTTGGGCGAGGATCTTTCTGGCGGGCTGGTTGAATCTGGCAAATTTGATGCTTTAAAAGAGATGCTGACCGATGTTATGGCCAAAGGCCACCGGATTTTGCTCTTCAGTCAGTTTGTTGAGATGCTTAAGATTATTCGTAGCTGGCTTGAAGTGAAAGGTGTTAAGCATGAATTCTTAACCGGGGAATCCCGTGACCGCCATATTATGGTTGATCGTTTCAACAATGACCCAAGCATTCCCATTTTTCTGATGAGTTTAAAAGCAGGGGGAACGGGGTTAAACCTGACTGGGGCTGATTATGTCATTCATTACGACCCCTGGTGGAACCCGGCAGCAGAAGATCAGGCCAGTGATCGTGCCCACCGGATTGGCCAGAAACGCACGGTTTTTGTTTACCGCCTGATTACCAAAGGGACGGTTGAAGAGAAAATTCTCAAGTTGCAAGACCGTAAGCGTGACCTGGTTGATTCTATTATTGCTGCCGACCGTTCCGTGGGCAAACAACTATCCATTGAAGATCTGAAAGACATTCTTTCCCCTGATTTTTAAGGAGCTCTAAATGATGTTAAAACGCAGCTTGATTATGGTTTTGAGCGTTGTCAGCGTTATTTTTCTCTCAAGTTTTGTAACCCAGTTGTGGTTGAACAGAAATGTTCCCTCCAGCTACGACCCAGGCATCCCAATTCAGGAAGCGTTTAAAACCTCAAAAACGCCTATTCTTGTTGAGTTTTACAGTGATACTTGCAGTACTTGCAGGCGGCTGACCCCGGTAATTCACTCGCTCTATGAAGGACGGTATCACAACCGGTTAACGCTGGTGATGATGGACGTGACAGACCCGGATAACCGAGACATCGCCCAACTCTTTGGCGTCAATGTGCTGCCGGGCATTTACATTTTTGATCATAAGCGGATGAAAAAGCACGCCATTCCCCCAGAAGCGTTTCGGTCTGAAGCAACCCTGACGGCTGAAATGGACCGGATTTTAAAAAAGCTTGAAGTCTAAGGCCAATTTGTTTTTAAAGCTTATTTTGTTTTAAAGCTTGTTTTCAGGCCGAATAAAAAAGACCTGACCCGTTTACAGTTTATACCAGCTTATAAATCTTGATTGCCCCTCTTGGCGATTGGTAAATTTTTTTGAACCGTTCAGGAAACTCATGGCGCAGCAAGTGCATAATCAGATTTTCCTTGGCCATGACCGTTCGCATTTGCAGGTGCGGCTCAACCACCAAATACGCAATGCCGTAATGCTCAAAGCTTTTTAGCAGCAGAGGAATGGCATTGGGGGCTGGCTTATCGTTGGTGTATTTTAAACTGGCAAAAAACACATACAGTGTGGGATGTTGGGTATACAGGTAAAACAAGACATCAGAAGATACAGCCAGCCGGGATGCTTTGGGTAAATTCTGATTGATCCAGGCAAAGGTTTGTTTGTACTCTTGCCAGAGCCAGGGGTATTTGCCGTCCTCCACCCAATGCTCAAGCCGGGATTGCCTGAGCCGGCGTTCACCCCCAGTATTAAGCCAGACCCCTGAAAAAAACATGGCCACCAACACCGCAGCAGCCACCCATTGCTTCAGCTTGAGATTGTTTTTCCAAAACGTTTTTTTCTGAAAATGGATGGTTACTACTGGCTTTCTTGACATGATAAGGGACAATGGCTGAACAGCAATCACCCAGACTAATGGGGCAATCACAATTAAAAACCGCGCCATCTGGTCGGCATAATTCCACATAACAATAAGCACACAGTACAAAATAACGTAAACCCCAGAGATACTCAGTGCGGGCTTGTATGACTGGCTTTGTCTGATGAAACGATTAAGTGCTTGAACGCCAAGGAGAATTAAATACCCAAAAAACAGGTGCGACAAGACCGACTCTGCAATATTGACTCCGGGATGCGACAGGTCAAGGTTCAGCCACGCAAGAGTTTTCGGCATGTTATTCAGCAACGGCATTGTGGTTTCTGTCAGTTTTTCGATCAGCATAAACAGTGCATTCTGAATGCTTACCCAATACTTCCCGGTTGCCATCTGATTAAAAAATTCAGCCCCATAATTGGCATAAGGCTTTGTTATGGGCAAATTGAGATCAGTGACAGAGGCGGTGTGGGCTTTTACCCACAACAGCCATGGCAAAATACTGGTAAAAAAAACAACCCCCCCATAGGCTACTGCTGCTTTAAATCGCTTTAAAAACAGCAAGCAGAGTACAATACTGCCAACCACAGCCACTCCCAATAGCCGGGTTAAGCAACACAGATCAGACAGGACAATAAGGCCAAGCCACGGTAACCAGTGTTTCTGCCAACTTAATGGCTTGCTTACCTGAACCGTATTTTCTGCAGAAGCAGGCGAATGATCCAGCGTTATGAGTTTTTCAGCCAGAACAATGGTGGCCAATGACAACAACAGGTATAACGCTTCTGACATGGTCACCGTGTAGAAAAAAAGCGCATAGAAATTAGAAAACGCACAAATTAAAATGCCCAGTGTTAAGATCCATGGCAATTTTTTGATTGAACGGCAGTAATACACAAAAACAACCATACTGAGTGCACTACACACAATGCTCACCCAGGAGAGTGCCACCAGATTTTCTGGGAATTGAGGAAAAAACCGCCACACCACAGACAAAACCGCCGGATAAAAAAAGGGGTACTTGACTTCATAAGGTTCGCCAATCAGGTGCAGTAGGCGGTAGCCATGGCCTTCTGCCAATGATTTGGCCAGCACAGCATAAATGCCGTCATCATGAATAAAGCCCAGCACGGCGGGCTCAATCAATTGTGCGTAAAGCACAATGAATCCCGTAATAATACTGGCAAGCAGAACAAGGGGAATGGCTTTTTTAAGCATTGTTGTTATGGGGTGTTGTTATTGGCTTTGTAATGGCGGGCTGTGATTTATTCTGTTTTCATGCACAGCTTGGCTTAAGGTTTGGTTCCATTCAGGCTTTTAATGAAGACAAGTCAAGCTTGGATTATTTACTATTTTAGCCCTTTTTTTCCGGTTAAAGTGAGCGCTCTAATTTTTTACTGACAAAGCCCAAATGAAAGTGATCCCAGTTATATTGTTTTTAAAATAAAGTAAAATCTCAATCAGACAGCACCCACCAACAAAGTCTGATTGTAGAGTGTTTAAAGCTTTATAGTATTAATTGCTTATTATTTAAAATGTTATGTCGACTGTGTGGCATCGAAAAAGTGTAAGCAGGTATTACTTGAATGTATTAAAATTCACTGCGTTTCAGGTTTATGGGGCCCCTTTGGCGTCATAAGCAGGGCTGAAAGAAATGCCACCCAAGGCATTGTGAGAATAACAGTTAGCAAGCCCATAAAGATAAATGCCAGCATGCTTGCCGTTGGCTCCAGATTAATTAACTGTGCCCTGGTCTGATCTTGCAGCTGAATCAGTACAGGCAAGAGTAAACTCAGTGTCAACAGGCCAACTGAAGAAAGCAAGGGTCCTAGCAGTCTTTTGCCGCGAAGCATGACCAGTGAAAAACGCGCAGCAAACCCCATAGTGAGGTCGTCTTTATCCTGACGGGTTTGTGCCAAAGACCAGCTGACATAAAATAAAAATCCCATAAACCCAAACAACACACTGGCAATAAACAGAGACCAGGCATCCATGTTTGGGTAGTCTTGTTTTAAAGCAATCAGCCCTGTATGCCAGAAGCCTGAGAGCATCATGAGGTCTTTAAGCAGTGTTAAAATCAAAAATAAAATACACAGTCCCCCTGCTGTACCCAGTCCCACAACCCATTGCTGCCGGCTGAATGGGTTTGACTGCCCCGGCCTGCGGTAAATAAAACTGGCCAAAATGGTAAACATTGCGCACATTAAGAATATCCAATAGGGGCCTGTACCTTGCGACAATATTGCAGGAAAAAGCGCTTTGTAACAGCCCGAGAAAACCAAAACCACCAGCAGTGCGTGCTTTGTTAGCTCAACACCGCCAATGACCAGGATGGCCAAAATTAAAACAGCCCCCAATATTAACAAAGCGGGTGTTCGATCGTAATTGATGACCGTAAATTTGGCGGTCTTGTCTTTTTTATTCAAGCTGCGCTTGAGTAAAACCCGCATGCCTGGTTTTAAATTGAACGTCAATCCGGAAAGTCTTTCTGTTTGATGATGAGCCTGAATCAGTTTCTCTGAATGGGTTGTAGCACCTGTCAGTCCGTCCAGACGAATGGTTGCAACCTGTATCGCATTTTGATCAGTTTTGACGTGCTGCTCCAAGGCTTCAACAGCGACAACAACGCCGTAAACATCCCCAGCAATTGTTTTTTCTGTGTCCACATCATTTGCTTGCGGCTGTTTTTTGCTGTAACTGCTTTGATTTGAATTTGAAGTACTTAATGGGTCTGCTGGCTTGTGATCTAAGGTGTCTGCAGGGTTTGCATAACAGGGTGCTTGATCAAACAACCCATTGAAAAATAATGGGAAATTAGAAAACAGCAAGACGCAAGCCAATGCAATCAGCAAATAACGAAAAAAACGCGATTCAAGCCATTGTTTTAAGAACATAGTATGATTTTTACACAGCCAAAAAGCATCGCGAATCATTCACGCGAATCATTCAAAGATTTAACCGGATTTGTTATTTTTCCGGAAATTTTAAATAAACAAACACTTTGAAAAAGCAAAGGTGTTGAAAATGGATAGCGAAGGGCAATTTGGTTTACAGCGTGTTTTGTTAACTGTAGATTAATTATCGGCATTGTGTTTAAAAACTGAATATTGATTGCTTAAACACAGAAAAAAATGGAAGCCCGCTTTTAAAATTCAAAACAAAACAATCGACTAAGGAATTTTATAATGCCCTCTGTTGCAGCAACGCCCATTGAAGGTAAAACCAAACTACTGACTGCTCTGGACAATACAGAAAATCAGATGCAGGTTGTTTTTAAAGATGCTGCAACGGCATTTAACGCCAAAAAAAAGGCAGAATTTCCTGGCAAAGGGGCTTTAAATGCCAAGATTTCTGCACTGTTGTTTACACTGCTTGAAAAAAATGGCATTGAAACCTGCTTTGTCGCTATGGGGGAAGAAGCCAACACGTTAATTTACGATGCCTTAACGATGATTCCTTTGGAAGTTGTGGTTCGAAACAAGGCGCAAGGCAGTTTAGTTAAACGCTTTGGCCTGCAAGAAAACCAGCCCTTAACGCCGCCGGTTGTTGAATATTTTTTAAAAACACCCGATGATCCCCCCATAACTGATGCTTTAATGTTGCAAATGGGGGTGGTTCAATCGGAGCGCCAAATTGAACTAATGCGTCAGAAAAGTTTTTTGATTAATGATATCCTGCTTGCTTTTTTTGAAAGTTGTGGTATCGACTGTGTGGACTTTAAGTTGGAATTTGGCATGAATGCTAGTGGCCATCTGATTTTAGGCGATGAATTAAGCCCTGACAATTTCAGGTTGCGCGACAAGACTACAGGCCAAGTGCTGGACAAAGATGTGTTTCGTCTGGACTTGGGCGATTTGCTGGCAACTTATCAGGCACTTTACGACCGCCTGGCGGCATCCCCAGAAGATCTCCCAGAAATAAGCAATGGCACAGCGTCTCATTCCGGGTATGAAATTGTTTCGCAAAAACAAGCTTACACGGCTGAAATTCGGGTAGAAAGCAGAAAAGGCATTTTAAACCCTGAAAGCAAAACCATTTCTGAAAACATTCAGTTTATGGGCTTTGACTCTGTGGTTTCCGTTAATGCAGGCAAGCAGTTTACAGTGCACATTGTTGCCAGTTCATACACAGAGGCCTACAATGAAGCCAAAATCATTGCCGCCGAGATACTGAGCAATCCAGTGATTGAAGATTACACACTGAAACTCACCGCCCTTGGGGACGTCAACGCATGAAATTTGCGGTCATTCTATTTCCAGGCACCAACTGCAACCAGGATATGGCCGATGCAGTGTCTCTTTACCTGAAGCATGAGGTCTCCATGGTGTGGCATCACGAAACCACCCTTGACGGCTTTGATTGTGTTTTGCTGGCGGGTGGTTTCAGTTACGGTGATTACTTACGTTCTGGGGCCATTGCACGGTTTTCACCGATTATGGCAGCTGTCAAAAACTTTGCAGCAGCAGGCAAACCCGTTCTTGGGGTTTGTAATGGGTTTCAAATTCTCACTGAAACGGGATTATTGCCCGGTGCTTTAACCAGAAATCAGTCGCAGCATTTTCAATGCGAAACTGTTGAGGTTGTGGTCGAAAATAACCGGACAGCTTTTAGCACAGCTTACACAAAAAAACAGTTGCTACAGCTGCCGATTGCCCATGCGGATGGCAACTACTATGCTGATGAAGCAACGCTAGCCAGCCTTGAAGCAAACAATCAAGTGGTTTTTCGGTATAAAACCCAAGTCAACGGATCCTGCAATGACATTGCTGGAATCTGCAATGCTCAAGGCAATGTGGTTGGGCTTATGCCGCACCCGGAGCGCAATTTGTGGGAAAGTCGATTTCCTTTTGCTTCGCAAAACCACTGGAATGCAGACGGCTGCGGGGTTTTTGATTCTGTTGCGCAAATAATGTCAAGTCAGCCTGTTCCACAACGAGTTTTCTCTTAAGACATATTTTTCCTCCGTGAAAGCAAAATTTTCTCAAACTCACTTTCTTTCTTTGTTTCGTCAGGGGAGAGAGGTCGCTCCCTCTGCCCTAACAACCCCTCGCCGCGTAAGCGGGAGGGCACCCCCCGCTTAACACCCCCCGAAAGAGAATATTTCATGTCGGTTCTTTTGCGGGAAGGCATGATTTCCTTTTAAAACATATTTTTTGTTCCGTCAGGGGCCCTGGCTGGCCCCTAACAACCCCAGCCGTTTTTTTATACTGGCGGAAAAATCTGAACTCGCCACGGCTTCAAACAATTTTCAAAGTGGCAC
>JBCDLA010000046.1:0-21067 GCA_038745945.1 Cyanobacteria bacterium P01_H01_bin.74
AAACACTTGTAAATGGCGTGCTTTGCCCAAAACGAAATAAAGTGACGCGTTTATTTCAGCAACTTACAAGGCATTCGGCACATTTTTTTATGCTTTGAAAAATTAGACAAAATGTTTATGGCGTTTATTCATTTTGCACTTATGATGCAGCCAATTAGTATTAACAAGCCCCAGGTAAACAAGTACTTATTGATTTTGTGAATTTTGCAACTGCTTGACATTAAATCTGGTTTGAGAAAGGATAAAATCTTTCAGTGCATGCCTTGGGGGCACCTGCCTGAAACCTATTGAACCCTTGAATTGAAGCTTTGTGTCTAAATCCTACACGGGTCAATACTGTTTTTAAGCGTAATTCTCCTCTGTTTTCTTTAAACAAGCTGTGACTTGTTTGAATTTTTAGTTTACCGTGTCCATTGCTTTAGCGCCAACTGAATTGTGATTATCCCTTTTCTTAAAAAGACTGTTTGGTGAGAAAGTCAATCACACCCGTTGGTAAAGTCGCAAGTTTAAAGAACTTGGTTAAAAAGTATTTTTGCTTCATTTCTAATTTTTTCCCTGTGTATAGATTTACCTTCTCTTTTATTAGAACAGTGCGTTACACACAATACCCATTTAATCCTGAGTATTTATTATGCCATTCAGCCCTTTTCCCAACAATGCCTTGTTTCCAGCAACACGCAAGCCCGTATTAACCTCTAAAAAAACACCCCCAGGATATACCCCATGGCCAAGCATGCCACCACAAGGACAGCGCATGGCATTTTCCAGTAGTCAAAAGGCAGTAGAGAGCGCCACTATAAATAAACCCCAAGTTTCTGCTGCTGGCGATTCGGTTCATTTTTCCGGGAAAAAAAGTAAGAGTAATAAGGGGCCAAATCAAATAGTAACGTGGGAAACACTTTGCAATGATTTGAGAGAAGCAGAAAGATTACTGCAGGTAAACCCAGGAGAATTTCATAATTATCTAAACCGAATAACTATCGGTCCCGTTACAATCAAAAGTGCTGAAAAGCGTGACAAAGCATTTGACGCTTTAGTGGGAAATATTGGTCAATTGTTAAAAAACAAGCCAGACCCTGATGACGTTAGAAAAAATGCCATTAAACAAGCACAGCTTGATGCTGGAATCCTACTTTTACAAAAACTCATTAAATACAAATCTCACCCAGAATACCTGTCTCTCAAAACTCCTAAGAAATCAAGTAAAGCGGCAAAAACTGACACCCCAACTCTGAACCCAAAGACTGTAGATACTTTGTATAATTTGTTGGCTTACGTGATGGAACCCGTTAGTGAGGAAAATGTTCAATCTTTAACTGTGAAAAGTAATGATGAACTACAATCTCAAACTAAAAATTGCTTTCCTATTTCAAGTTTTTTGTATACCAATCTTGAAGAGGAAAATTATAATACACTGATGAGGAAAGCCAATGAAAACCGGCATAAATACACAGAAGCTATACTAGCTCAAGGAAAAAATACTCAGAAAAATAAAAATCCAAATACAATTGAAATCACCTTACTCACTGAAGATGGATTTGAGCATAAAATAGCTTTTACTGAAGACGAATATAAGCAAATACTTTTTGAGATGTGCTCAGATCTTGAAAAGGCTGTTCATTATTTTGAACACAAGATTGAAACTAGCGCTGGTTCAGAAAGTCCAAATATTCCAGCTGGTTTTTACTTGACTCAAGCAAGGCCTGGAATGCTTACAAAGGAAGATGAAACGGGAAAAACCCCTTTAGACCATTTGGCAGAAAACATCCACCAGTTTTTACTCAAAAGCCCTAGTCAAGATGAAACAGGACAAACTCTGAATGATATCGAAGAAGATAATGATAATAAGAAACAGCAGCAGCAGCAACAGCAACAGCAACTCATAACGCTTTCGAAAATGGCATCTACTCTTTTAACCACTTTAGCAAATAGTCCAAATGAAAGCGCGCGTTCACCCTTAAAGTCTGAAACTCTTAAAGCATTTACCCAGTTAAGAAACCATCTCAGTGGTATAGAAATACCTGAACTGCCAATAAGCGATGATGACAAAATTGCACTAGCCACTCAAAATACCTGTATTGACCTTGCGCTCAAAAGTTTGGATCCACAGCAGGTTAGAGCAGAAGCAGCCAATAGGCCTTTAGATTCAAAGGAAGTCATTCGAGAATTAATAGGCTTCTGTCAAAAACCAAATGAACTTCTCAAAGAAATGACTTGTTTTGTTATTATTCCCCCCAAGTTCAATACAGAGTTACCGGTTACTATTTTATATCCTGAATTTCTTCAGCTCCAAGAATTGAATCTGCTGAGACAGCCTGATGCCAATGGTAAGACCGTATCCGATGCGTTGACAAGCCTGCTCAAGCAGACCATTGATAAAAATACAACTGCCGAAGCGCTACTGAAAAAACCAAAAGAATTAAAGCAGCTTTCTGCCATTTCAAGTTTTGCTGCAAACCTTTTGATGGTGACGGATAAACGAAATCCGTCTGATACAGAGCCTACGCAACTGAAACCCGGCAAGATTGACAAGGTGCTGATAGACAGTTTAGAAGAATTTCAGTTATATCTTAATAACTTAGAAAATCAGTTGGATCTTAAACAAAAAGAAAGCGCCCCTGGTCAAACAATGAGAGCAATTGCTCAAAGGAATGAAAAATTATTAGAACAGGTTGATGGCCGAGTTCCCAACCCGGAACAAGAAACAAAACCAGTAGAAACAAAACAAGCGCCCGAAACAGACAAACGGCCTCAAGAAAAGCCACTGGACCCAAACATTAAGGCTTCTCTTCGAATATTATGTAGCGATATTCCAGGTACTGCTCAATCTATTTTTAACACTCTGCCTAAATATAAATATACAATGTTTAAAAGTCTTATTGAAAAAAGTATAACGCCTAACGTCCTATCCACGCCAATTCAAGAAGACAAAAAAATATTGGACCTGCTGGGAGAGAGTATTGATGAATTTGTAAGTACAAAACCAAATTTAGAAGCGGTGCTGAACGATCCTGAGTTGTCAGCCCAGTTTAAATTACTTCAAGAATTGGCAGCAGCGCTACTGCCAGTGTTTGTAGATATACCTAAGGAGGAAAGGCCAGAACTACAGTCTGAAACAGCGAATGCGTTTTTCAACTTGCTGGTTTATGCAGCACCCGAGAAAGAATTAAAAATTACGGAAGAAACGCCTATCCATGGTCGAAAAGCCCATAAAGATTTAGACCAGTTTGCAAAAGATATTGCAAAGGGCTTAATTAAACTTGATCCGTATAATGAGTACCAATTTGACAAACGCGAGGCAGAAGCAAAAGGCAGTAGTGCCTTACAAATTTTAGAAAGTGAAAAAAAACTATTAGAAACTGAAAAATCGCAAAGTCTTGATCCAGACAGAAGCCGGATAACAACAGAAGATGAAACAGGTGTTTCCCCGGTTCTTAACCCAGAACAAGAAACAAATGAAAAGTCACTGGACCCGACCAGGAAAGCTTTCCTCTTAAGATTGTTGACCAATATTCCTGGTACTGCTCGACATATTTTTAACCGCGACCGCATATTTGATGATAACGGCCTGCCTATAGATAACCCCACAATGTTGGGTAGTTTTCTGGAAAAAAGTATAACGCCTAACGTGTTATCAACCCCAATTCAAGAAGATAAAAAACTACTGGACCTGCTGGGAGAGAGTATTAATAAATTTATAAGTACAAACCCAGATTTAAATGAGGTGCTGAATGACTATGATTTATCAGCCCAGTTTAAACTACTTCAAAAATTGGCAGCAGCGCTACTGTCAGTGTTTAAAGATATACCTAAGGCAGAAAGGCCAGAAGAGGCAGAAAGGCCAGAAGTACAGTCTGAAACAGCGAATGCGTTTTTCAACTTGCTGGTTTATGTAACACCCGAGAAAGCACCAGAAATTACGGAAGAAACACCTATCCATGGTCAAAAAGCCCATGAAGGCTTAGGTTTGTTTGCAAAAGTTATTGCACAGGGTTTAATTAAACTTGATCCAGATAATAGTAAGTACAAATTTGACAAACGCAAGAAAAAAGCAAAAGGCAGTAGAGCCTTAAGAGTTTTACAAGATGAAAAAAAACAATTAGAAATTGAAAAAAACCAAAGTCTTAACCCATATAAAAGTTCGATAAAAACAGGCCAGCTAATAGTATTAAAAAAAGATGGAACAAAAGATATTTCCCAAGTGCTACATGCGATGTGCGAAAATCCAGGCGCTGCAGCTAAAGCGATACTGGAGTTAGGATTTACTATACATCCAAATGGCCGAAACAATAAAATACAACGAATATATTATCCTGAATTTAAAAATAATTATACTTTAGACATGCTGACAAGCCCTGATGAAACAGGAAACCGGCCAATGGATGTCTTGGCAGATTCGATGGCACGTTTTCAAAAGCAAAATCCACGATTGTCCCGGGCACAGGGTCAAGAATTAAAGGCTATTGCAGTTCTTTTCTCGAGCATAGTAGGTGGAATCATTGGTAACAGTGATAAAGATAAACTTTTATCACTGACAACCCAACCAGAATCTTTTGAAAAGCTTTACCAGTTTCTGGTTTACTTGGAAGGTAAAAAGAATCAATTACCTTCAGACAATATAGACCTTATCGATTTTAAAGAATTCTTGGCAAAAACAATTGTTGTGTTTTCTGATAGAGAGAGTGTGTCTGGCTTTATTGAAAAAGCAAAAAGTGAAGGAAACTCCAAAACAGCCAGGTACTTGCTCGAAGCGAACATAACTCGTCGTGTTGAAACTATGTCTTACGATGAGGTTTTTGAAGCCTTAATTCAAATCTTATCTGACAGGGACAGGCTCGCTGCGCTTGATCAAAAGTCAAGTGATGAAACACAGCAATTGACCCAAGCTGATATTGAAAACTTAGAACAATGTGTGTTGTTTCGCAGTTTAATTGGTAGGCTTGATGCAACGAGTCAAAATGAAACCGATAAAACAAATAAAAGAGTAACACCAGCGTTGCTGACCCGAAAAAACGAAGACGGAAAAACCGTGTTAACGGCATTAACAGGGACCATTGATAATTTTGTAAACGATAGGAATACAGGGCGTTTGTCACGTGATGACAAAGAAACACTACCAACTCAAATGATGAGTATTTCAGCAGTGCTTTTTCAATTTTTGCGTCACAGACCTGATAAAGAAAAACAAGACGCCAAAGTTAGCGACCTAAAAGCAGCTGAAAGCTTTTATGCACTGTTAAATTTGATAACCAATTCTCCTAACCAAACAATGCAAAAAAGTCTTTTAGTCAAAGACTTAACTCAAAGAGACTTAATTCTGTTTATTGATGAGTTAACCCAGGCATTACTGGACAACAGCGATAAATCAGCTCGACAAGTGGCTAACCGCTTGGTGTTAAAAGCAATTGAGGATAAAAACTGGCAGTTGGCCCAACTGCTGGTTGCTAGCCAGTCTAAAGTAGCTTCCCCTAAAAAAGGAGACTTGGCTGAGATTAATTTCCCAGATGAGGCAATAACCCAAATGATAGAGGGTCGCAGGTCTTTTGATAAAAAAATAGTAGAATGCAGGGAATCTATAACTTCGGGTAGTGAGGAAAATTTAGCAGAATTATTGCAGTTAAAGTACCTCGCTGATCTGATTAATATTGATAAAGAGGCAGCTCGAAAAGCCTTAGAATGTGCCATTAAAGAACGAAATTTCCGATTTACTTTACTCCTAAGAACTTCAGGCGCAAAACTTGATTTCCCTGAACAAAAAGCCAGTGACGATACTTTGCCGATTGTTTCTCAAATGCTAAACCGATTTGCTGCGCTTAGAGGAAATCAGATTGAAACCATCCCTAAACCTTCCCCCCAGCCGTTGTTAATCCAGGCAATTCAAGATCAGATCACTGCCATTGCCTCTGCTAATTCAGAAGAGGCGTTAGAACAATCAAAAGCCATGGTCAGTGCATTGCTTTATTTTGAACCGTCTCGCAATTCTGCAGGTGAGCAAACAGAATCGACTGACTTAACCCCTGATGAGCTAACTGGATTATTGAAACATATAAATGAACATGTAAATAATACACAAGGAAAACTTACAAATTATGCTGATGCTGATGAAGGAAAGGAAACGTCAGAGTCGCAACTTATTGAAAATAAACTTAGAACGCTAAAAAAACTGAATCAAAATCTAGATAAGCGCAACCCCAACAAGTCGTCTGTCAGTCAATCTGCTAGCCGTGGAACTGTTGCCTCAACTGGAAAAAATCCTAAGAAACCAGTCCTTTCTCAAAATGAAATGGCCAAAAGACGGCAAGAAATTGCAGCCCGTGTTGCAGCAGCCCGAGCCACCCAAAATGCCACATTTGGACAACAATCGGTTTTGCCCTAAGAGGATCATCCTTTCCAGAACGGACCAATGCTTTTTCCAAAAACAGTTCTGTTGAACGTCAAAATCCTTTTTCATAAATAAAACAATCCCTTTTTTAACACGCACTTCATCCCTTAGTATTGTCCCCAAACTCAATAGAGGACTTTTTATGCACATTGATCGATCCACTTTCCCGCTGCCTTTTAATGCCAAAAAAAAGAATCCTCAATTAAGTTTTTCTGGTACTGGCATTGAACAACAACCTGCTCAACCTCCTGTCCCAGCTGTGGCTCGAGTAGGATGTACATACCGAGACGCAGTTCTAAAAGGAAGAACCAGTTCTAGTCAAACAGTAAAACCTTCTATGCTTGTTCTTGGCAGCAATGGACTTACAAAGCGCTTTGAAGCCAGTAAAAATGTTACCACAACTAAGACTGGAACGCCTGCTAGTACTGAAGCTGCCCCTCCTCAGACTGGAACGTCTGCTAGTACTGAATCTGCCCCTCCCCAGACTGGAACGTCTGCTAGTACTGAAGCTGCCACTTCTCAGACTGGAACGTCTGCTAGTACTACTAAAACGGCCAACTCAAAGTCAATAACCATACTTAAGAGACCAGTTGAAGCCGGATCCGATGGGTCAAAAAAAGATGCGGGAGGTAACCAACCTGCCCCTCCTCAGACTCGTACGCCTGAGACTGGAACGCCTGCTAGTACTGAATCTGCCCCTCCTCAGACTGGAACGCCTGCTAGTACTGAATCTGCCCCTCCCCAGACTGAAGCGCCTGCTAATAAAACTAGAGATGTAGCTGCTCAGACTGAAGCGCCTGCTAATAAAACTAGAGATGTAGCTACTCAGACTGAAGCGCTTGTTGATGCTGCATCTACAGCTACTCAGACTGAAGTACTTGCTAGTACTGCATCTGTTGATCCTGGCATTGATCCCAATTTGTCTAAAAAAAGTATAGCTGGATTAGTTGATGACATTTCGCAGTATTTCAAGACTCCAATACCAGAATCATCGGATATTCCTGAATTTAAACAGAAAATAGCAAAACACATAAATGCTTTAGCAGAAAAATTAAAAACCGAAGGAGTACAAGAACTAATACCCCGCACTATAGAAAAACTATATCTAATTGTAAAGCTGGTAGCAAGAACCCCCAATCTCACAGAAGAATCTTTAGAGACTCAGGAAGAAAACTACAAAAAACTTGCACAAGCTTATTTAGACGCTTGCTCAAAAGACACTTCCCCAAAAGACGCTTGCTCAAAAAAGATATCAAGGCCTCGTAATTCTGAGTCTGATAGTCTTACAAACAAGGATCCGGTTATACAGGCACTATCGCAAAAAGATTTGCTCACTGTATATTTTCTAAGGCCTTTTAAAAATGATATGGGATTTCCGTCTGATCATGAAGTCTCTGATGTCTTAAAATCAAGAAAGGACAGTTCACCTAAACAGCTGGCTTCTGAAATGAAAGCTTTAATGGAGATGTTCCTTCTGCTTACAGGAGTACGGCACAGCGACCCTTTCCAGCAGGACATTAATGTCACAGACGAAAATCTCATACGTAACATTATTGAAAACATCTTTTCAGAACAAAATGTAATGAAAAAATATACAAGAAGAGATTTTGATATTAGCATTAGTATGAGAAAAACTTTTAAAGATGCCTTAAAGAAGTTTGAAAAGGCAGGCAGTATTCCCAATGGTACACGCGATGAAAGCAAAAAAGATTTATACAACATAGATAGAGCACGCTATTACGTAACCTTAAGAATAAAGGCTATGCGCCATGCGTTGCCAATGCTAATAACGGCTAATGAAAAGATTAATGGGCCACAAGCATTTGAACAAGAACACCGTGAGGTTATGAATCAGTTTATGGAATTGCTTGAAGACAACGATACCTTTAGTGCCGGGCTAGAAAACCAATTGGCCAATGAGCGGCTAAAAATGCTTTTAAACACAATGCCTAATTCTGATAGAACAACAGCTTAGTGAATAAACAGCGGGGTATCATCACAAATGCCCCCCTTAACGCCAAAAAAATGGCTTAAGTAAGTACGGCTTTTTCTGTTTTTTTATAAAAAGCCTGAGAAGCCTGACTCTGATGCTCATTTTATCATGTGCCAATTATGGGGTTGTATCCAGAGGCAAATACAGGGTTGAAGCCAATTGAGCTGGCACTGCTTTTTCAGGAACATGAAGTACTTTGGCAGCAACCTGTTTTGCGCCAAACTGTATTGAAATAATATCGTGAACCTTAATAGCAGTGGCAGGTTTTGCGATCTTGTTGTTAATCATGACCAGGCCTGCATTGCATAGCTCGGTTGCAACAGTTCGGCGTTTGACCAGCCGCGATACTTTTAAGAATTTATCAAGACGCATGGTATGGATGATTCATTGTTTGGATGATTCAAGGGATAGCAAAAAATAGTATGATAAGTGGGATGTTGTGATTTTATTATGGTTCTGACGATTGGTCGCATAAACCCTTTACAAACCAGCCCAACTATTACACGATTATATTTATATTAAGAGCAATCTATTCTATAAAAGACAACGCAAACCAGGTCATTTAAAAAAACAAAGTGTCAACAAACAGAGAGTCAACAGAGAATCAAAAGGTTACAATTCAGTAAAACCACTGTAACAAAAGCATAAAATCAACGTCACAATACAAAAATAATTTTGTATGCATTGACTGCCAGCAATGGCTTACTGCAAAAATTGATGCCAGAAAAGGACTTGGCATGAAAGAATTCTACACCGAAACCTTTTTAAACGCCCAAAAACAGCTTGATGAAGTCGCCCGGTTGATGAATCTGGACAGCGGCATTCACGAGCGCATCCGGTATCCAAGAAAAACCTTGATTGTGTCAGTGCCCATTAAACTGGATAACGGCCAGACCCGGGTGTTTACAGGGTACCGTGTTCAGCACGATCAATCGCTAGGGCCTACAAAGGGCGGGATACGGTTTCACCATGAAGTCAACCTGGGCGAAGTGGCGGCACTGGCCATGTGGATGACCTGGAAATGTGCCCTACTGAACCTGCCTTACGGTGGCGCCAAAGGGGGAGTCAGCTGTTTCCCCGAAGAGATGAGTCAAGCCGAAATGGAACGGTTGGCCAGGCGCTACACCACCGAAATTTTGGCCATGATAGGCCCTGAAAAAGACATTCCTGCCCCTGACATGTATACCAACGAGAATACAATGGCTTGGATTATGGACACGTACAGCAATTTTATTGGCTATGCCGTTCCTGGGGTGGTAACAGGGAAACCGGTGACCATTGGCGGGTCTCTTGGGCGACGTGAAGCCACAGGCCGAGGCGTGGCACTGACTGTAAATAAAGCCCTGCAAGCCCTGAAACTTACACCGCAAAAAGTCACCGCTGCCATTCAGGGCTTCGGCAATGTGGGCAGCATTACAGCCAAATATTTGCATCAGTATGGGGTTAAGGTGGTTGCGGTTTCAGATATTAAGGGCGGTATATACAATCCCAAAGGCATTGATATTCCTCGCTTACTGAATTATGCCAGAGACAAAGGCAGTATTGCTGATTTTGATGACCTGGACAGTGTGGACAACAAAGCCTTGCTGGAGCTGGAAGTGGATGTTTTGGTTCCTGCCGCTTTGGCCAACGTGATAACCGAAGACAACGCTGATCGCATTCAGTGCAAAATCCTGGCTGAAGGAGCCAATGGACCTGTGACCACAAAAGCAGATAAAATCTTGCAACAAAAAGGGGTCTTTATTATTCCAGGCATCTTGGCGAATGCAGGGGGTGTTGTGGTTTCTTATTTTGAGTGGGTACAGGGCATTCAACACTTGTTCTGGAGTGAGGAGCAGGTGAATGAGAAACTCGATTTCTTAATGTCTAAAGTGTTTGATGAGGTTTATCAGATGGCCTCAAAAGAAAAAATTGATAACCGCTCAGCGGCTATGATGATTGGTGTAGGGCGAGTTGCTGCTGCCAAGCACCTGCGGGGATTGTATCCTTAAGACAGATTTAAGAAGACAGATTTAAGATTAATTTAAAACGGATCGGAACTAAAGTTTATTGATCCGTTTGTACCCAGTTGTTAAACAGCGGGAAAAAGGCAGTCCCAATAATGTGATGGGTTAATAGGTCCAAGCTAAAATGGCCAGCTTCCTGTCTGGGTGAGGGGGCCACATAAATTTTATCATTGGGTTGTACAGCCAGCCACTGTGATGATTTTTTCTTTCCCAGCAGGGCTTTGTCGGTGAGGGAAATGCGAATTTTTTTAATTTTTTGACGATCCGCTGATTGCCTTAAAATATAAATAGCCGCTTGATCAGCTGTGACAGAAAAGCCCCCCGTTTTTGCAATGGCTGTTAAAACCGTTGCCCCTGTTTTTACTGAAGCCATGCCTGGTTTGTTGACACCCCCCAAAACACTGACTGTAAAACGCTGCTGACTGATATTGCTTCTGGCTTTCATCAAAGCCGCTGAACGGTCGTCAGATTGCGTGGTTTGCTCAACAGAGCTTAGTGCTGGGATATAGACTGTATCATTGTCTTGAAGCAAAATATCCGGCAAAGAAGAGGCGGCCTGGGTTTTGTTGGTTGAAACCAATCCTGCCAGCAAGTTGATCTCCATAAAAGGCGGCTTTTCGGTTCCAAGATCCGTTACCATTGCTCGGGATTTTTTGTTGTTAAGGTCTGGGTTGTCAGTATCTCGATTGTAAACGTCTGGATCTTCTCGGTAAATGGCAATATGCTGCAAATCTGCATTGTTTTGAAGCCCGCCTGCCAGCAAAATAAGTTGACTTAACCGGGTAATGCCAGGCGGCAAGTTTTTTTTCACGCGCCCCAATTCTGCCTGGGTTTTTCCTTCCGGGCTGAGATCTTTGCCTGAAATATAAACCCCTGGATTGGCCACAGCCCCACTGATGTAAAGGCGTATGGGATGCTGTGCCGTCAAGGTCAGGGTTAAATCGTCCATGTAGTAATAGGCTTGAAACCGGGTGAGTAACACTGAGCGTAACTGGGGCAATGTTTTTTGTGCAACGTCAACCCGGCCAATAATGGGCAGGCGAATGCTGCCATCTGAGAGCACTGTCGTTTCTATTACTTTGGGTGCCAGGGCCGTGCTTTGAATGCGCAATTCATCACCCGGGGCAAGTCGTGTTTCGGGAGTATCGTGCCCACTTGTTTCTGGTTCTAGTGGTTTTGTTTTTTGATTTGCATTCAGCGTATTATTTTGCACTCTATCATCAGACTCCCTGGAAAGCGTGGCGGCTGAAGCAGCAGGATTTTTTTTATTTTTTTTCTCTCTTTTTTCTGTTTTCTCTGTAGAAGTTTTTTCGGATGTTTTAACAGGGACTGCTTGCACTGGGTATGTGCTCATACTCATAAAAAACAGAACAAGCACAGTAGCAAGTCCGATAGTTCTTATTTCGATGGTTCTAACGGCTCTTACAGGGATAAGCCATTGGAGAAGGAGCCGTTTCATTAACTGAACCGTTTTATATTTCAAACGTGCAGATTTAAAACAGGCGTGCCGAAAGGGGCGGGGAAAAATAGGAACAGGGTTGTCATTTTTGTCATTCATGCAAAAGCCGCTCCTAAACAGCTAGTTTGTTCGAAACAACAGAAACTGGAAAATAAAGGCACTAACGGCACGGTTTACAATATCAAAAAAGCGCATTGTTACTTTTTTACCGGTAGAGTCATCCACAAACAAAGTATCACCGGGCATTAAAGGTTCAATAAGACGGGTGTCAGCAGAAGCAATCGTCGAAGTATTTATGGCCAGACGCTTTTTAAACACCTGCCCGTTTTGGTTTTCACGCAGCAGAAAAACAGAATCCAGGCTGGCCAGTTTATCCGGGCCACCGGCCATGGCCAACGCCTCATAATAGGTTTGATCCGCTGAAATGGTATATTCACCCGGTTTTTTTACAGCCCCTAGAACAGTTACTTTAAAGCGGCTTTCAATATTTGACATGGCTTGGCCAGGCCGTTTTTTAGAAATCCCGGTTTTCAACAGTTCAGGCGGCAGTTGCGGCACAATGACCTTGTCGTGGTGAAACAGTGCAACATCAACCGAGTTGTTGTGGTGGCGGTAATACTGGGTAAGGTCAATGGTTTCAAAAGCGTCTTTGCCAGAAAAGGCGCTGGCATTGTGGTAAATCTGGATGGCGCTGTAATCTGCGTTGGGAAGCAAGCCCCCGCTTTGAATCAACAGATCAAGCAGGTAAAGGGTTGCCGATTTTTTTTCCCGCGTGTTTTGACCCAATGTGGCAAGGTTGGTATTTTTGGCATTGGCTTGCTGGCCACTGGTGTAAATACCTGGGTTTTTCACGGCCCCTTGAATACTAACCTGAATGGGGGCTTCTTCTTTCAGAGAAACACTGAGATCGGGCGAGATAAAAAACGTCTGATATGCTGTGTTCAGCGTGTTTTCAAGTGCCTCCAGACTCAGGTTTCTGGTGTTAATTTCTCCAATCAGCGGGAGATCAATCCGGTGGTTGGCTGGAATAATCAGGGTGTTATTGACCAGGGTTCCTTGAGGCAAGTCGCCAGAAAGTTCAATGACATCACCGGGCTTGAGATACAATCTTGTTTTTTTAAAAGCCGATCCCGAAGGCTGATGGTCTAAAATCTGATGAGAAGCCACGGATGTTTTGCCTGACTGCGCTCGATCGACGCCTCCAGTTGCTTCTGTTGTGTTGGCCATGGCCAGAGGAATCAACAACATCACAGCTGTTAGTAAAGCCAAAGTCAAGCTAACCGGAAAAAAGGATTTCTCGGCGAGTAAAAATAAATTCAACCCATTACGGGTAATACGACTGGCCATAAAAACAAGAACCAAAGTCATTTACTCAAAGTGGTTTGCTTGGTTGGTGGGGGATCGGCTGGAATTCCTAGTTTAGTATAGCGTTGAACAGCTTTTTTAAACTCCACCAGATTCAGCATATTCAATAAAAAATAGGACGTTGTTCATATAGTATAGATATTCCTTTCAATCAGGTGTAAAGAATAGTGCTAATCTGGATTATTTCATATGCAATGATTTGGAATAACAGAATTTTTTCCTTCTGAATCATTCTAATAAGCTGTTTTCATAGTTTCTGTCAGGTACCAACATTTATACCTACCTCCTGGTTGGTTACCAACACAGCGTATTTGTTCTCTATACCAAAAAAGCCAAACCCAGAACTTTTGGTTTTTTACTGTTTTAACAATATCCTTTAACTCTGTTCGTCACTGCTCAATAGTTTCCTTCTATCATCAAATAACTGAGTACTATGCTTTTTACTCTATCACTTTCTTATTCCGATAATTTTTCTTTAAAGACCCATGTAGCTCCGGCAAACCCAACAATGGCAGCAACCATAACAATGGCAATGTAGTAAGGGCTTACTTCTCCTTTAATTAATATGTTGCGCCCGCCCTCAAACAAGGCAGTTGTCGGCAACCACTGAATTAATGGCATGAGCCAATCGGGCAGCGCCGTAATCGGGAAAAACAAGCCGCCAAGATAAAGCAACGGGGTAATAAAAATGGTCTGTGATTGCGCAATATTGTCAGGCTTTGGAAAAAAAGTGCCTGCCATGCAGCCCAGACTGGTAAAGAAAATACAACCCGAAAAAATTAGCACCAAATAGACCGGCAGAAACTGCCAGTATATTTTGACTGGAGACACCAGCAGCAGCACCGAGGCCACCAAGGTGCCTTTAAGCATTGCAACCGCAAAACCCCCCAGTATATCCCCCATAATAATGTCGGTTTCATGAATGGGCTTAATTCGGTATTCATCCAGCATTTTCTGATGCCAACGATCAAGCCACAGCCCCCAGGCTCCTGTTCTGTAAGCTTCCAGCAAAATGGTTAAGCTAATAAGCCCAGGCGTTAAAAATGCAATATAGGATAGCCCGTCCACAGAACTGATATAACTTTTTAACCCAAGGCCAAATGCTAAGAAAAATGTGAATGGAATGGCCAATGTGTTGACCAGTTCGTTAAACCACCCTTTGCTTTCTTGGAGCAATACTTTTTGAGCAATGGGCAAAATGCCGTATCGAAAGTTAACCAGTGCCATAAATTTTACTTTCTGTGTTTTTCTTTATTTTTGAGTATTTGTCATGCTTTAGGCCAGTTGCAACGGGATGGACTGGTCTGCGACTTTAAGGTAGACCGTTTCAAGGTCAGTTTCTGTCTGCCCAAACGATTGAAAGACATCAGACGACAAATGGGTTGAAATCAAATCATAGACTTGACGCAGCTGCTGATTTTGTAAGTCAGCCTCTTCATCCAAAGAAATTTCAAGCCGGTAGGCATCAGGCTGGACAACGCCAAAGCCTTTGTTTTCAAAGAAGGGCATGTATTGCGTTGCTTCAGGTATGTTCAGTTTTAATTCGTAGCGGTGGGGTGAGGCAATATGGTTTTTTAATGCGGTTGCAGTCCCCTGCATGACCACATTGCCTTGATTCATAATTAAAATTTCATCGCTTAATTTGTCAGCTTCATCCATGTAATGGGTGGTTAAAATAACCGTGGTTTCTTGCTTGATTTCTTGAATTGTAGCCCAAATGGCTTTTCGGGCTGCAGGGTCCAGTCCTGTACTGGGCTCATCGAGAAACAACAGGGTCGGCCGATGAATCAGTGCCCTAACCAGTGCAACCCGGCGTTGCATACCGCCTGAAAAGGTTTCCATATAATCGTTTTTTCGATGAAGGAGACCCACCTGATCCAACAAGAGGTTGATCCGGTCAATATATTCCGCAGGGTTCATCCGGTGCAACTTGGCATGCAGGCAGAGGTTTTGCCAGACCGTCAAATATTTGTCAAAATTCGTGCTCTGAGCCACAATACCAGTCTTTTGGCGAATCTGATGGCTCTGATCGCGGAGTGATAAGCCATAAATAAAGACTTCTCCTGAGGTTGGCCGCATAATGGTCGTCAGAATTCTGAGCAACGTGGTTTTTCCAGCACCGTTGGGTCCAAGAATGGTAAAGACTTGTGATTTTGGGATTTCAAAGCTGACCCCATTCAGTGCATGAACCGTTTGGGTGTTGCTTTTGAAAACTTTTGTAATGTTTTTGGCAGAAATGGCCATTTCGGTTGGATCTGCTGGGAGACGGGACATAATAAAAACCTTAAATGATTACAACTTAATTTAAAGTGACAGCTGTTTAATATATCAGACTGTAATGCCAATACATTCAAGAGATTCAGGCGTGTTTTTTCGCTTTGTGTTGTCTGGCTTGTTAAGTTGACGGGCAGTTATTGCCGTCAATTGCTTAAATTGTGCAATTTTCACTAAAGCTTAATAATAACCAAAACACAGAAGAAACGGCATTTGGAATTGAATTTTAAGCAATTTATCAGTATATTATTCTTTAATAAATCATTTAAAAAAGCATTCAAATCTCTGTTTTAACGACAAATTCTAAATCAATACCTGGGACAATTTCATTGAGCACTTTGTTTTTCTAGAATTACCATCAAACGTAATTTAACAAAGACTCACTGCCGTTTCATTCAGAACCATTTTATTGTTTTTCTCAGTTTTTCACTCTGAACCAGAGTAAATTCACAGTCTATGCCTTCAGCAACACAAACACTTTCTCCAAAAACTACATTTCAGGAAAACAGCAACACCTTAAAACGGTTGTCTTGGGCCCAATTGTTTAACCTTAGTGTTGGTGTTATTGGGATACAGTTTGCATGGATGATGCAAATCTCATTGTCTTCTAGAATTCTAGAGCCACTGGGGGCAAATCCGTTTTTGTTTGGCTTAATTTGGTGTGCTGGCCCCATTACGGGCCTGTTGGTCCAGCCACTGGTGGGTGTGCTTTCTGATAAAACCTGGACCCCCATTGGCCGCCGGCGGCCGTTTATTTTGATTGGGGCTTTGTTGGGGGCACTTGCAATATTTGCCTTTCCTTTCTCGCCAACACTCCTCATTGCAGCCATTTTAACCTGGATTATTGATGCCTGCGTCAATACGGTTCAAGGGCCTTACAGGGCATTGGTTCCTGACATTGCACCGCCTGAGCAAAACACACTGGCTAACTCTATTCTCAGTTTTTCGTTTGGTGCAGGTTCAGTCATTTCAATGGCATTGCCCATTGGTCTGAAATTTTTTGACATTACAATGACCGTTGAACAGCAATATATTTTTGCTGCGGCTGCATTGGTCTTTACCATTGGGTATTCCTCTCTTTTAATCCGCGAAGTCAAGCCTAGTCCTGCCAAAAATAAAAACTCAAGTGCGTCTTCAGGCGGGCTAAAAGCTGCCTTTTCGCGCTTTCTAAAATCCAGCCCCGAGATTCACAAGCTTTCTGCCGTTCAATTTATGACCTGGCTGGGTTTAATGTCGCTTAACATTTATTTGACCCCGTTCATTGTCCATCACGTTTATGGCGTCCCGGATATGTCGACCCAAGCTTACAAAACATTGGAATACAAGGCCGACAAACTCACCCCCTTGATTACCCAAAGAAATGCCGCCGGTGATGAAAAAATCAAGGCCGTTGCCTTAAACTATAACGTGTTAAAAGAAAAATCACCGGATTTTGATACACTTGAAAAAACGCTCAATGTGGCTTTGCGTTCGTTTAATTTGCCGTTGGCTACTGTGTCTCAATTAAATTTTGATGAAAAAGAAGCCATTCTTCTTTCCGGTGAATTGGTTTCTTCGGTAGCAAAAAAAGCAATGGTACCGCTCACAGAACTCGTGGAGAGTAATCAGCCCCTGGTTCTGCAAATAGCACACTTGAAAGCAATGAAAGCCCGGGAAGATATGGCCGTTGATACCACGCAGCGTGGTTTTCTGGTCTACAATATTATTACTTTAATTTTATCAATCCCCATTGCAGGTTTGTGCAACTTAATCGGCAAAAAGAAAACCTACAGTTTCACATTGCTGGCTTTTTCACTTGCCATGGTGTCGGCGCCTTTTATAGCAACACCCAATCAGGTTTTAATGCTAATGGCCATAGCCGGTGTGGGAGGGGCTGCAATACTATCATTGCCATTTGCCATGCTGGCCGATTATTTGCCAGACGGTGATAACGGGGCCGTACTGGGAATATTTAATATTTTTATCTGTGCCCCTCAGCTCATTTCAGCGTTGGGCATTGGAAAAATCATTGAACTTTCACCGATGGCTACCCCGTTTGGCATTACCCACCAGTGGAGCATTGCCTTTGTGGTCGGCGGGATATCCGTATTTATTGCAATGCTCATTTTGCAAGCCTTTAAAGAAAAACAAGCGCAAGTTGTGTCAGCCGCTTAATCAGGCAGGAGCTACGGTAGCCGCTTTATTAAGTCAGTTGTAAAACAGCTCTTAAAATGGCATCACTGTCAATGCCATATTCTTTGAATAATAGGGCGGCTTTCCCGCTTTGACCAAACTTGTCTTGAACGCCCAAGCGTTTTACGGGCACCGGATAATGCTCTCCCAAGACTTCGGAAACAACCCCACCAAGGCCTCCAATTACCTGATGGCTTTCCACGGTCAGCACTTTCCCTGTTTTCTTTGCACTTTTAACCAAAGTTTCCGTATCAAAAGGCTTGATAAAGCCTGCATTTAACACTTCAGCCTGAATGCTGTGCTTTTTCTCAAGGGTTTCAGCTGCAACCAGCGAGAAGTAAACCGTCTCACCTGTTGCCACAATAGTAATATCATTGCCTGCACGCAGTATTTGCATCTGATGGGGGGATTGTTGATTGAGTGTGTAGGATGCATTGAAAATAACCGGGCAATTGGGACGAACCAGTCGCACATAAACTGGGCCGTCATAAGCTGCTGCCCAACGAATCATTCGATCGGTTTCAACGGCATCAGCAGGCACAAGCACCGTCATTCCAGGGATGACCCGCATTAAGGCAATGTCTTCAATGGCTTGATGGCTTGCGCCGTCTTCTCCCAGGCTTAACCCGCTGTGAGTTGGACAGATTTTAACATTGAGCCCTGAGTAGCAGACCGTGTTTCTAATCTGATCCCAAGCTTTACCCGCTGCAAACAAGGCAAAGGTACTGCAAAAGGGAATTTTTCCTGTGGTCGAAAGCCCCGCTGCCGTATTCACCAAATCTTGTTCAGATATCCCTTGATTAAAAAAACGGTCTGGAAAGGCATCTGCAAAAAGTTTAGTTTGTGTTGAGCAAGCCAAATCAGCATCCAGAACAACAATATCCTGGTTTTCTTTTCCCAGTTCAACCAGTGTTTCCCCATACTGCTTTCTAAGCGGTTTCATTTCAGGAGAATTCAACTGATCAACAAGATAGGGGGACAATTGTTCAGTCAGCATCAATACCACATTCCTATTTTTGACTGTCCTTTAAGCAATGATAATGGGCCTTCAATTCTTCGAGTGCCTGGTTGTATTCGGCAGTGTTGGGGGCTTTTCCGTGCCATCCAGCAACATTTTCCATAAAGCTGACGCCTTTTCCCTTCACTGTTTTTGCAACAATGAGAGTAGGCATTTTACTTTTTTCAGCAAGCAAATCGGCTTTCTCAAACGACATTTGCATGTCATTAAAGTCGTGTCCGTCCATATTTAAGGTATTCCAACCAAAGGCCTTAAACTTTTGCGTTAAGTCCCCCAGGGCTTTTATTTTCTCGGTGTCACCATCAATTTGCAGGGTATTTCGGTCAATAATGGCAATTAAACGGTTCACTTGATGGTGCGCAGCACTGAGTACAGCCTCCCACACATTGCCTTCCTGGCATTCCCCGTCACCCAGCAGAACAACAACCCGGCTTTGACGCTGATTCAGCCGCAAGCCCAAGGCCATACCCACACCACAGGACAACCCTTGCCCCAGAGAGCCGGTTGAGATATCACACCCTTTGATGTAACGAGAAGCAGGGTGACCTTGCAGGTTGCTGTTAATTTTTCTCAAGGTCAATTTTTCAGACCACGGGATAAAACCGGCTTCCATCAGCGTTGTATAGTAGGCTGGGGCCCCATGGCCTTTAGATAGAATAAAGCGATCGCGATTTGCCCAATCTGGATCTTGAGGATTCCACCGAAGGTGGCGGAACCATAGGGCCAGGAGAATATCAAGGCAAGAGAAGGAGGTACCTGGATGCCCAGACTGGGCGTCATATATCATATCGAGGATATCAATCCGCAGTTTTGCAGCCAATAAGGTTAAATCGCTTGTATTGAGACGGGGACAATTTTCTGGCAGTTCAATGGCGTGAAGCAAATTTTTTGTCCTTTAGGCAAAACAATCGTAATAATAATCAAGAGTGGATTAAAATTTTTTAAGGGGGGTAAAAAAAGCTCTTAATTACTGCTTCTCTAAATTTTAAGCCTTATTGTAAGCGCAGTAAAGAAAAGTCTGAATGGGTATGCCCAACAAAACAAGTTGAACCATAAAAAATAAAATTATTTTAACTCAAATCTAACTCAAAACGGTAATGGCTTCTCTACATTTTAAACAGCTCTAGATTCAAAAAGCGATAAAGGCAGGCTGCAGTAAGGACAAGTTAGAGGCAAATGGTATCCAGGCAAACAACTTCGGGGTCTTTAATCACGGTCTGAATGGTTTCAAATGTTGCATTAAAGTGAAGGGTATTGCCTTCGCGGCTGATTGAACTTACCCCAGCTTCTATCAGTTTTTGTTGAATCTCAATAGCAGCATTCTGCGTTTTCACATCCAGTGAGGCACGCAATGGAGTCTGACGAATAAAATCGTGATTATTGCGGTTATCATAAAATAAGTGCCATGCCTTGTGTGTCATTCGCATTGTGCAATTGAGCAGGGCATCAACGTTAAACGGAACTTCTTTCTTTTTATCAGGTTTTTTTGCTTCTGGCTTTGCAGCGTCAGGTTTTGATTCAGTTTCCGTGGATGGGGTGCTACTGGATGACATTGATTAAAAATCCTTTTAGACGCATACGTTGACGAGGAGAAACAAAAGCTGTATAAACCTTAAATTACTTGAGAACCTATTATAGCACACCCGGCAAAGTGCCCCTGTATCGAACACTAGATTTAAGAGTCTAAGTCCCTGTACTTGTTTTAAATTTATTTCCGTTTTACACTAAACTCATAAATAAGCAATTGATGCACATGAATGTGCATTTTGTTAAATGCGAAAATCTGAAAAGGATTACATTAATGGCACGTGTTTGTGAAGTCTGTGGAAAAAGACGCAACAAATCAAATAAAATCTGTTTCTCTAATAAACATCACCGATTTTTTCAGTATCCAAACCTGCAAAAAGTAAAAGCAGTTATGCCAAATGGTCAGCATAAAACCATTCTTGTCTGTACCAGTTGTATACGAGCTAATAAAGTTAAAAAAGTTGGGTAACATACTGTGTAAACAGTAAGGTTCCAATGTTTCATTTAACGCTGGCTTGGTCTCAGTTAGTTTTATTTGAATTACTATTTGTTAAGAAGTTATTTTTATACAGAGCAATTTAATAGATGTTTGGTAATTCACCTTATCGTGTTTAACAAAGTTTCAATTTTTTTGAGTCATAACCTAGCAGCATTGTAAGTCAGACTAAATGATTAGGGTTTCTTAGCAACTGTTTATTGAATACTGCAACATATTAACTCACCGATTTTCTTTCGTTTGAGAAAGTAATAAAACCCGTTTCAATACACCTTAAAGATTTGCTAAAATAGAGTTAAAGAATTTAGGTTTTAAGTAAAAAAACCAAGAACTGGAAGCTGTGCTACATTTCCGAAATTTTTTTAAAAAAAGAGC
>JBCDLA010000047.1:0-20918 GCA_038745945.1 Cyanobacteria bacterium P01_H01_bin.74
ATTGAAACAGTCAGTGACTCAAGAAACTCTATTTTCATTTTCAGCGTTCAGGCCTCTAATGATACATTTTGCATTAACTGTTTTTTTAGTGCCCTTTGTTTCAAGCCTAAGCAGTCTTGCTGACTCTGGCAATGCCGTTGGTTTTAAAGAAATAAACTTGGATGTCTCTCAAGACAATGAGTCAATGCCCAGTCCCCCCCCGGTTTCTGGTGATTTTTCAGCGAAGCATTCACGGGGTAAACCCTTGGTATTACCAGTCACGCCCGAGAACAGATATGCATCAAATAATACAAAGCAGATCTCAGCGGATTACAAGCATTTTCGCCAAACCTGCGGTCCTGTCATTAATCAATTCATTGCAATGCGCAGTCAGTATAAAAAAAACAACAACCAATTGTCGCTCCAGCAATTGGCAGCCGCCGTACAAGATTTAAAATTAAACTGGCAGCACGTAAAAACAAAGTTGAGTAGCAATGAGCAGGCATTTCATTCCTACCAAAAGGTAGAAGACGTGATGGTCACACTTCAAGATGCCATTTCATACTGGCAACTTCGCAACCAATTTCAATCAGAGCGGCGTGGCAGTATAAGCAAGCAACAATCTGACAGAGCAGTTATCCAGCTGAAACTTCAAAAAGCAATGTTTCAAATCGAGCAACTGGAGAACTCACGGCAATCATTACAATTGATTGAAAAAGAGGTCAATGAAGGGGTTGAGAATGAATGGTAACTTTAAGTTGAATAGTTAGCCAATGAACCAATGTTTTGAGTAAAAGAAACAGATTTAAAGAAATTTATAACGCAACCGCACAAAGTTAATTTTTATTAATACAGTCTAAAAAAAGTCAGAGCCTAGCTTTTCTTAGTTCTTTTCTAAGGTCTGAGAAAAACGATACCATCATAGCAGTGTTAAAAACTAACGGAGTATCTAATTTTTCAAATAATAAGCAACAAAATTTTTTAAATTGTTTTTATAACTATATTAAACCCTTTTATCATATTGCATAGGCAAAAAATTCCAAAAATTCATCGTTACTATATCTGACTTCAGATAAGGTGTATAAAAAATTTTAAAACACGTAGTCTGTAGAGTTTTGTGACGTAAGAATGATTGGATTGATTCTGTAAAAAACGCATATTTCACAAATACCTTTGAGAGAGGATAGCAATTATGGAAGCAAATATAAATGTTATTTGGAATGATTTAAGACCTCGAGCAGATTTAAATAAAGACGGCGAGTTAAACCGTAGCGAAATTGCAACTGCAGCACTGATTGCAAAAGATGGATCTGCAGAACAGCAAGCACTAGCCACAATGGTATTGGGTGGTAAAGATGGAAATGGGCTATTCCCTGACAACTTGGGGTTGAGTGAACCTAATGGCTCTATCAGTGAAATTGAACTGAAAGAACTTGCTCAACACGGTTATGGTGATACATCTGCTATTGACCCAACAGATTTTATGGGGATTTTCCCTGAAGAATTTAATGGGACTGAAACATCATTTGGAACACAGTATAATACAGACAGGTTGCAAAACATTGCTGGTCAAGAAGGTGTGGTTCAAGCTTTCTTTTCTGAAATGGAATCCTTGGTAATGAATTTCTTTTTTAGTGTATTAAAGATTGACCTTTAATCAATAACTTAAAAAAATAATTTTTAGGTGACAGTGTCAGGAGCCATTAATTTATCCACAAAATTATTTCTTATGAAATTAACTGATTTGGATTAGCAAACTTGGTTTTTGACACTGTTCTATTAAATAACAATTGCTTAAAACTGTTACGACTATTCATCTTTGTTATTGAAGAGCATATACTTAACAAAATAATCTTTGTAGTGTTGCTGAACCAAAAAACTACAGCCCTGGGTCTAAGAATCAAAATCAATGACACCGCAAATTATGTAGACTAAAAAAAAGAGTTTGGCATCAGATTTTCTGCAAGCTGGGGTTCTACCGGAACAGGTATCAAATCAGTTAAATTCTGTTTTTCAGAACCAAACAAGTCTGCTTCTTTTTCAAGAAAGTAAATGTAGTTGATCAATTCCAGTGCCAAGAACTCTTGGGTGCTTTCTGGCATTATTTTGAGAGCTTCAATTAAACGTTGCATTTTACTGTGAAATACTGTTCTTTTCCGAGTAATGGCAAAAGCAATTCCTCTTAAAGTATATTCATATGTTTCTTGGGTAACCTTATCTTCTTTGAGTATCTTAAAAAGATGCTTTGCCGCCTTTTCTTGTTGATCCATTGCTAGATTCTGTGTAAGGCTTAATGCCATTGAAAGGGTAGGGTTAGAATCATACCAGCGTTCATGCATTCTCAATTGCTCCGATCAAAATAAACCACTTTCTTCGTTTTGTGCATTCAACCAAACACTTTAAGCAGCATTGTATTTTTTTCTTTAAACAAGCTATCGTATTTTTTTGGGGATGAATTAAGTATTTGTAATTTTTTATTAAAAACACTTTGTCATTCAATAAATCAGAATAAAATCAGTCAAATTTTAATTGTTTTTTGGTTTATAAATAAAAATAGACTTTAGTAGGCCTTTTAAATTTCTTACAGATCACCAACACAATAGGCTTTAAAGATGCTTCCTAAAATGGCATACAATTTTCGCTTGCCCAGTATTTGCTGCCCAAAAAACAAACAGCAAACAGTAAACCAGAGCTCAGAAACAGCTAATGGGACTGAACCGACTCCAAAATCAACTTCTTCTGGGGAGAGTGCTGGACCTACAGAACCTCAGGCCACTGCAGCAGCCAATCTAATATTGCCCCCTTTTGATAATGAGCTACCCCATGATACGCGGTGTCACTAAATAGAAAATCATGTGGTCTTTAATCAATAGCAAAAAATAGTCCTGTCCTGTACCAGATTCTTTCTTACTTTTTGACAGCAGCCTGAATATTTCGGTTCAATCCTGACTGTTTTGCACGTTTTATCGGGCTTTTACGAAATACCGCCTTAAATGCTTCCGGGCTTAAACCCTGCAATATCTCTGCATCCGGTTGCTTTAACAGGTCTCGTGGCTGAAAGTCAGGAATTGATGTGGGCTTTGCAAACTTTATATTCCACGGGCAAACATCCTGACAGACATCGCAGCCAAAAATCCATCCATTTACATTGTCTCGTATGACTTCCGGAAATGCTTCACCTTTGTACTCAATGGTCCAATAGGCAAGACAGCGGTTTGAATCAATGACCCCTGGCTCCACAATGGCCTCAGTCGGGCAAGCATCAATACAACGGGTGCACGTGCCGCAGTAATTATTAACCGGTTCAGGCTGTTTGACGGGCAAGACAATATCCAGGAGTAATTCTCCCAGAAAAAACCAAGAGCCTTTCCCAGGCAATAAAACAGTCCCGTTTTTTCCAATCCAGCCCAACCCAGCCTGAACGGCCAAGGGCTTTTCCATAATCGGGGCACTGTCTGTCAAAGCCCGTCCGTTTACCTCAGGGTTCACGGCTTGTATTGCTTTTAGTAACGCTTTTAAAGCGTCTTTTATCACATAATGATAATCTGTACCGCGGGCATACTTGGCTATTTTTAACGCATCAGGGTCATTGGGATCGTAAGTGTCCGGGGTGTAGTAATTCATGGCCACGCAAACCAGACTTTGGGTGTTTTCCATCAGCATTTGCGGGTTTTGACGCTTATCAAAATGAGTCTGCATCCAGCCCATTTCAGCCTGATAACCGTTTTCTAGCCACAGTTGCAACGCCTCAGTGGTTTCTTTTTGCATGGGGGCTGCTGAGACAATGCTGACAGCATCAAACCCCAGTTCAAATGCTTTCTGGTAAATCACAGCAACGGTTTCTTGGCTGAGATCTCGCTCTGAGACTGGATCATGCTGTTGAGCAGACATTGCCTACAGGAAGTGATTACAAAGGGGAAGGGGCATTGGGATCAATGCTGCCGTCAATCAGCACATCGATTAATTTTGGCCCACGGTGCTTGTCTGGATTGCCGTATATATCCGCAAGCAGGCTGTGTAGTTCAGCAGCGGTTGTTACTTTGTAGCCTTGAACGCCCATGCTGCTTGCTAAATCCACAAAGTTGATGGCCGGATCACTTAAGTCAAGGTTGTGAAAGGGGCGAGGCTCTGTATCCAGTCTTTTCCAGTAGGCGATTAAATTGGTTTTTAAAACGCGGTACGTCCCATTATTTAAAATGAAAAACGTGATATCCATCTTATAATGGGCCGCTGTCCACAGGGCTTGATTGGTATACATTGCTGCTCCATCCCCAGACAAAGCGACCACCGGGCGGTCGGGGTAAGCCAGTTTGAGGCCAATGCCACCGGGCAGCCCTTGCCCCAGGCAACCGCCACGGCACATAAAGTAATCATCCGAATTTTCAGGTTGCCACTGGCTCAGGAAGCTTTGAATGCAGGTCACGGATTCATCAAATACCGCCGTATTTTTAGGCAAGTGCGATGCAATAATACCCAGCGCCTCAGAGGGCATCATAACAGGCTTGCCTTTTTCAGCCGCGTACTGTGTCTTCATGGATTCTGTCATTGCCTCTTTTTGGGCAACGACAGCTTGCTTGCGCGTCTCAATCAGGCCTGCCATATCGCTCAGACCAGGGGCTTTCATTGCCTTAATGGCTGAAATTACAGCCTGAAGGGTTAATTTGGGATCAGCACGCAAGGCTGTATCTGTTGAAAAGTTTTTACCCAGCTCCCATTCATTCAAGTCCACCTGAATTAATTTGGCATCCGGGGCAAAATAAGGCTCCAGTGTCGGGAAAAGCTCAGGAAATAGCGGGGTACCCAGCGCAACAATCACATCAGCTTCTCGGGTAATGCTGACTGTACGATCGGCAAAAATAAACCCCGTTAGCCCCATAAACAGCGGGTGTTTAAATGAAGCACTGATTTGCGAGTAGCCACAACCGTAGATGGGTGCCCCGATTAATTCAGCCAACGTATGAACTTCTGCCTGCCCACCACTGAGATGAACCTGGTCGCCTATTAGCAGCAGGGGATTCTTGGCATTGAGCAAGGTTTTTGCAATATGCTCAACTGTTTCTGCTTGTGGCAGAACGGCAGAATCCACATAAGAGGTTGGTTTTATCTGGGCCAGTATGTCTGAGTCCAGAACATTCATTGGAATTGCCAGGAATACAGGGCCTTGGGGCGGGGTCATTGCAATTTTAACAGCCCGGCGCAGATTTCTGAGCAGCTGGCTGGGGTGACTGACACGATCAGCCCATTTGGTGACGGGCTTTGCAATCGCCACAGTATCTCCACCCAAAAACCCATAAAAATCGAGTAAATCTGCATACGTTTCACCGGCATACATGACCATCGGGGTGTAGCATTGCTTGGCGGCATACAGAATGCCCATTGCATTGCCCAGACCCACAGAGGCATGAACTTGGACGACAGCCGGTTTGGCTGTTGCCCGGGCATACGCATCGGCCATGCCGGTCACAGCTGCTTCTTGCAGCCCCATAATGTATTTCATTTCAGGGTAATCGGGCAGGGTGTCAATTAAGGCTTCTTCAACAGTGCCTGGGTTGCCAAAAATGGTATCAATGCCGTCACAGAGCAATTGCTGAATAAAGGCATCTTTGCCCTTGATGGTTTGTGTAGCTGCATGATTAATGGCAACAGCAGGTTGAATTTCAGGGTGGGGTTTTGTGGATGATGACATCGATTTCAAGCTTTCTATTAGGGTTGGGTTTACCTTAGGCACCTTTTGCTGGGTATTTTGCTTTGCGAATACAATTTATTTAAAACTTTTTATTAAATTCTATTTTGTTTCTGTATTTGGCCTTTGTGGAGCCGGAAAGTGCAAGTTTTACAGAAACATGAAATTAGCACATTAAAACCAGACTGAATTTTGACAACATAGCCTTAAGTTTAGCACTTACACAGCGTATTTAAAACCAAGACAAACCATTGAAAGTATTGAAAATGCGCAACCTGCGGTTTACTTGTCAACCATTTCATCTTTTCAACAAATTTGCTGAATTGCCAAAAAATTTAAAACAAGTAATAGGTTTACAAACACAAGACTGGTAAACATAATGCAACTTGGTTACGCTAGTCTAATGAATCCCATTGATTTTGGCTGCGAGCCGCTCACTGATATTTTGGCACTTCAGGATGATTTGGTCAGAAAACGGATTGCCCACCAGATTGAAGACACACTACTGATTGGCCAGCACCCCCATGTGTTTACAGCGGGCCGTCAGGCTGCTAAAGAACTGCATTTCAATAACAGCAAGCCTTTTGAACCCATCTGGGTTGAGTCATTAAAGGCGCATGTGCCGCTGGTCCCTGTTCAGCGTGGCGGGAAACTCTCTTACCATGGGCCAGGTCAGCTTATTGCTTACCCCATCATTTTACTGCGTCCCGGCCAAAGAAATTTACACCAGTATTTGCGGGCCCTGGAACAACTGATTATCGAAACATTGGCGGCTTATCAAATCAATGGGATTCGCCACGATGCGCACACGGGGGTCTGGGTAAAGACCAAACCCGCAAAACCAAAAGATGATCCGGTGATAAAAAAAATTGCCTCCGTGGGGGTTGGTGTTAAAAACTGGGTCACATTTCATGGCATTGGGCTGAATGTCTGCAATATGCTGGCCCCATTTGACGCGATAGCACCTTGCGGATTGTCTGGCAGTCAAATGACCACAATGGCCGAGGTCTTGGGGCAGGAGTATTTGGCGTGCGAAAATTTTGATCAGTCTTGGTCTGAAGGCAATAAAATACTACAGGCTGTTAAAACCAATTTGATAAAACATGCATCAGCCCTTACAAGATGATTTCAGACCCGGGTTCAAGTTCAGGGAGCAGATACTGAAGAAGGCAGATACTGACGGCTTTTTAACGCATCAATGAATAATGCCATACAGCCTGCAATCGTGGTATTCACCAGCACTAGGTCGAAATGGGGGGACTGCTCCAGTTCTTTTTGGGCGATGGCCAGGCGTTCTTGAATGTCTTCTTCGGTATTGGTTCCCCGTTGACGCAAGCGGTTTTCAAGCACGAGGTTACTGGGGGGAGCAATAAAAACCAGCAATGCCTCTGGCATTTTTTCTTTAATCTGCATCGCCCCTTGCACCTCAATTTCCAGAATAACGTGCTTGTGGGCTTGGAGCCCGTTTTCTAGTTGTTCCCGCAATGTGCCGTATAAATTGTGGTTGTACTCTGCCCACTCAAGCAACTGATGCCGGGTTGCATCCGGTATTTTTTTGTCTGATTCAATCAGTGCTTTAAACTGATCGAGTGTTTTAAAAAAATAATGCTGCCCATTCATTTCAGCCCCGCGAGGAGGACGTGTTGTGGCTGAAATGGACAGTTGAAAAAAAGGACGGTAAGTTTCAATTAAGGTTTTGCATAATGTACTTTTGCCCACCCCGGAAGGGCCTGATATAACAATAGGAATAGGCTTAAAAGAGAAGGCATCTGGCATAGAAGAAATGAAATCTGAAAAACTAATTCTGAAATCCAATAAAATTTAACCATTATTTCAGACTGTCCATTATAATAGAACAAGTGGTAAAACCATAGGGGGAGAGTTACGTGGAGTTGCATGAGATCATAGCCGCATCCACGACATCCGTTGAACAAAAAATTTGCAAATTAATGGTTGTTGATGATGAAATGATGGTGACAGCAAGCCTTAAGGCCATGTTGTCAATGGCTTTGCCCCACGATGTTTACTGCTTTAATAACCCTGTTGAGGCACTAACAGCGGTTGATGGCATTCAACCGGATCTGATTATTTCTGACTTTTCAATGCCAGAAATGGACGGCATTACTTTTTTGAAACAGGTCAAAGCCAAGTACCCCGAGGTCACTTTGATTCTTTTAACTGGTTATGCCGATAAAGAAAACGCCATAGAAGCCATCAATACAGTCGGCCTTTACCGCTATATTGAAAAACCTTGGGACAACGACAATTTAAAGCAGAGCATTCAAAACGGACTGGAACGCAGTGCGCTCATTGATCGCTTGAAAAAAACAGTGGCAGAATTAACTGTTGCAAAAAACACCCTCACCGAGACCAATCAGCACCTGGAAGAACTGGTTGAAGCCCGGACACAGGAGTTTTTAACGGTCCACCACAAATTACAGGCCATTATTAATCACTCAGCCGATGGCATCATTACCCTGGACAGCGCTTGTCGTATTACAGCACTGAACCCATCAGCCTGCCGCTGGCTTCATCAGGAGTCCACGTCCGCACAAAACAAAACGCTGGACATGGGTACTGTCGACAATGCAACTCATCTGCAGGCACTTTATATTGGATTACCCATTGCCTCGGTTTTGCAAACAGCCCCAGACAATCAGACGACGGCAGAAGATGCCATCTCAACAGTTCTTGCCCCGTATCTTAAAAGCCATAAAATGCTACACGTTGCCACGGATGACGCGGCTGCTGAGCCGACATTCTACGAGGGCTTTATTGGTGCACTGCCAGTGGAAATGAGCATTGCCCCGTTCCGGGATCTGTCGGGCGCCTCGGCACTGGTCCTTGTTCTGCGTGATATGAAAGCCCGCAAAGCCCTGGACAGAATGCGGGATGATTTTATTTCAACACTGACCCATGACTTAAGAACGCCCTTGCTTGCTGCCATTCAGACCCTGGGCTTTTTTGCAGATGGCACGCTGGGGGAATTATCAACCAAGCAAACAGAGTTGATTCGGATGCTAATTGGCAGCAACCGCGAGCTTTTGGGTCTGGTTAATGTATTGCTGGAAGTTTACAAATATGAGTCAGGTCAGTACAAGCTGATTTGCAGCCCACTGGATCTTTCTGCGTTAATACGGCAGGTGATTGCAGAGTTGACGGCATTGGCTGAGAGCCGACAGCAAACTTTAACGTTTCAGTCACTTTTGCCTGACAATGAAGTGCCAGCCATGGTTTTTGCGGACAAACAAGAGCTGAAACGGGTCTTTACCAATATTATTGGCAACGCCATTAATTTCACCCCTCAAGACAGCAATGGTCAGATTGTTGTGACCCTCAAAGGCATCAGCCTGAGCAGTCCTGAAAAAAACACTGAAAAAAACATCATTCAAGCAAGCATTCAAGACAATGGGCGCGGGATTCCCAGCCAGGATTTACCCAAGCTGTTTCAGCGGTTTTCTCAGGGCACCAGCAAGCAGCGATCATCCGGCTCGGGGCTGGGGCTTTTTTTAAGCCGGCAGATTATCGAAGCGCACAACGGCAGCATTTGGGTTGAAAGTACTGAAAACGTGGGCAGCAGCTTTTTTATTCAATTGCCAGCCTTGGCACAATAACTCGTCTTTGGGCAGTCGAGACAAAATTTATTGGATTCTCTAGATTCTTCGCTTTGTTTTTTAATGCTTTCAATGGTAGTGCTTTCAACGATAAAGGAGATATTAATTTAAGACGTTAAAAAACCAGAAGAAAAAACAAGAAACAAAAAAGGCAGAGTTGCATACAACAACTCTGCCCTAAAGATATAATCAATCAATTAAACCAGCAAGGGTACCAGCAGTAGTGCCACAATATTTAATATTTTAATCACAGGGTTAATGGCCGGTCCGGCTGTATCTTTATAAGGGTCGCCTACCGTATCCCCTGTGACCGCCGCTTGGTGGGCAAGAGAACCTTTGCCTCCAAAATGGCCGTCTTCAATGTGCTTTTTGGCATTGTCCCAAGCACCGCCACCACTGGTCATTGAAATCCCAACAAACAAGCCGGTGACAATACTACCAACCAAGACCCCGCCAATCATTTTAATGGCTGCATAAGTGGGCACACCGGGTTGCTGCGGAATCACATACGTGCCGATGGCCCACATCAGAACGGGTACCAACACTGGCAGCAAGGCAGGAATCATCATTTCTTTCAAGGCACTTTGGGTCACAATGTCCACGCATCTGGCGTAATCCGGCTTGCTTGAGCCATCCATAATGCCAGAATTTGATTGAAACTGCCGGCGCACTTCTGTAACCACTTGGCCAGCAGCAGCGCCAACCGCTTCCATGGCCATGGCACCAAAAATATAAGGAATTAAACCGCCCACAAACAGGCCAACAATCACAAACGGATCGCTCAATGAAAACAGCGCATTGAGTTGGGTCATATCCATTAATGCACCGGTGCGAATGGTCTGGTTAACCGTCTCAAGCGCAGCGGCACTGAGATCTTGAATATAAGAGGAAAACAACACAATGGCTGCCAAGCCCGCTGAACCAATGGCATACCCTTTGGTAATGGCTTTGGTGGTATTGCCCACAGCATCCAATGGATCGGTCACCCCGCGCACACTGTCATCCATTTCAGCCATTTCAGCGATACCGCCTGCATTGTCGGTAATGGGGCCAAATGCATCGAGTGCAACAACAATACCCGCCATTGAAAGCATGGAAACCGCTGCAATTGAAATGCCGTACAAATCGCCAAAGAAGTAGGCCGCCAGCATCCCGATAGAAATAACAATAACAGGCGCTGCTGTTGCTTTCATCCCAACCGCAATACCTGCAATCACGTTTGTACCGTGCCCAGACTCTGAGGCTTCAGCGACTTTTTTAACCGGGGCAAACGCAGTCGAGGTGTAGTAATCGGTAATCCAGACCATAGCCAATGTGACCAATATCCCTACCAACGCAGAACCAATCAGGCCTTGCATGGTAATGACGGTCGATCCAAAGGCAAGCCCGTTGGGCACAATAATGGCAGTCCCTGCAACAATCAGGACAGCCACCAGGAAAATAGCACTGTATAAGCCTTTGTACAGGGCTTTCATCGGGTTGTTGTCTTTGCCGACTTTAACAAACATGGTACCAATAATTGAGGCAATAATTGAAACCCCGCCCAGGAGCAGTGGGTATAAAATGGCCATTTGTTCGCCTTTAAACAGCAAGTTACCCAAGAACATCGCTGCAATGGTGGTTACCGCGTAGGTTTCAAACAAATCAGCGGCCATACCCGCACAATCCCCAACATTATCGCCGACATTGTCAGCAATAACAGCCGGATTTCTGGGATCATCTTCTGGAATGCCTGCTTCAACCTTGCCCACCAAATCAGCACCGACATCAGCAGCCTTGGTAAAAATACCCCCACCCAGACGGGCAAACACACTAATTAAACTGGAACCAAATGCCAGACCAACAATTGAGGGAAACAATGCTGGAGAAGACGCCACACTGTAAAAGCCTGCAACCCCAACCAACGCCAGGCCAACAACCAGAAGGCCTGTTACAGCACCGCCTTTAAAGGCAACATCCATAGCGGCAGACATTCCTTTTTGGGCTGCCTCTGCCGTTCTAACATTGGCACTAACTGAGACAAACATACCAATATAACCGGCCAGTCCACTTAAAACAGCACCCACAACAAAACCCAGGCAAACAAACAATGCGTATTCAGGGCTTTTTAAGGAAGAAAACAAAGCGTATAAAATAGCCGTCAACAATAACCCGGTGACGCCAATGGTCTTGTACTGCCGGTTCATGTAGGCATTGGCACCTTCTTTAATGGCAGCTGCAATTTCCTGCATTTTGCCTGAGCCGGCTGGCAGGCTTAAAATTTGGGTTCTGAGTAGCAGGCCGTACAAAATGGCAAGAACCCCGCTAAGGATTGAAAAAATGATAATTGGATCCATGGGTTTGTGTTGTTCTCCGTTGACGATAGGGTGAATTTAAAACTGGTTTTTGTCTGTTTTTAATAATTAAGTGAAAGTTTTTGGTTTGATTTTTAGTTTTCTGTTTTTTAACTTTTTATATATTTTTTGCTGGTTTTTGACGTCACCGTGTCAGTTTCTCAGAATATTGTTATCATATTCAGAGGCTAATAATTGAAGTATCCTGATACTTGGACAATGCAATCAAACTGTACAAGGATTGTAAAAGAAGCTTAAAGCTTAAATTAAATAAAGATTGATTGAAAATAGTTTGAGCGCAGTTGGGTATTGAGTAAGCGCCAGTGTAAATCAGGTAGCGATAGAAGGCTTATCAGAGTTTGGATAGAAAGAGACTGTGCTCGGCGCGATTCGAACGCGCGACCTACGGCTTCGGAGACCGTCACTCTATCCAACTGAGCTACGAGCACAAAGCAAAAAAATAAATTAACATCAATGAGACTTAAAGTCTATTTTTTTAAGACCTGCTTTAAAACTGCCTTTTTTGCAAAATTTTTAAGCAAAAAAATATTTTTGTTAATATTATTCTTAAACTAAAGTTTAAACTGAAATAATTGTCACCATTTAAATTTAAAATAACTTGATTAGTAAGTACTGTCTTAACACAGGAAAACCTTATGTCCTTCTCAATGCCCTTCTCACTTTATCTTGCTGAACATCCATTAATACCAAAATCAAAAATACCAAAATCAGAAATACCAAAATCAGAAATACCAAAATCAGAAGATACGATTGCATTACTTCCTAGTTTTTTGATGGCTGAAATTGATAATCCGGGTCAAGTAGCAAGAGAGTGGACAGGTCATTTTTATACAAATTTTCGCACTTTTCTGCAACACAGATATCCAGTGAAAGAGATTGAAAATTATTTAAAGAAACATGTTGGTACTGAAAAAGAAAATATTATTAAACTTTCAACAATTCAATATCCAGAAAAAAACCAGAGCACTATACTGCACTGGCTAACAGATAATAAAGATATAGCTTGGGTATTGGAAGTTTTTAACCTATTACTACCTCTCTATTTCCCTGACCATAAACCTATTGAAGCCACAATTCACCCTTTAAATATTAATGATATAGAAGGAAAAACAGTACTTGATGCTCTTATTAAAAATCATGTTAACCCCTCATTAATTGGTGCTAATAAAGAAAAGTTAACAAATCTCATTAAATTGATGACTCAATTGGGCGGCACTTATTCCGTAGCCTCACAAAATAGGTTGAATAACAATAATTATAAACTCCCAGGAGGTTCAACTGTTAATACCCATTATTACCATCTGCATCCATTGCCTCAAAATTCAGGCACAGGAGTATCAAGGCCACCCGCCCTAAATCCAAATGCACCCGATTTTACCCCTTGCATAGCGTGAAATTATGAAATGAACAGTCTTTTTAATAAAACATAGACCAGCACTAATTTTAAAAAAGTTTCACAAAAGCTTGCTGAGCCTGTCTTTTCCTCAATTTATATAATCAATTTTTATTGCAGCAACCCCAGAACCACATTGCCAGACAGCGTGTTTTGCGAAAACGCAAATGCCCCAGCCTGCTGTAAAATCTGATATTGGGCCAAATTGGCAGTTTCTAAGGCAATATCGGCTCCAATAAGCGATGTTTGGGCTGCTGTTACATTGACCCTGGCTGTGCTTAAATAATCTGCCTGGTTTTGCAGCCGGTTCTGAAATCCCCCAATGGTTGCCGTATTGGTACTGACTGTGGTGAGTGCTGCATCCACCTGGTTAATTAATGTGGTTGCATTGGCTGTAGATGTGAGCGTATTTTGGGTGATGGCCAGGCCGCCAGCACCAGAAACATTGTTGCCAAATGCACTTCGAATATCGATGCCGTCGGTTGTGTTGGGACCCGCCTGAATGTTAAAAGCAGCACCCCCAGAAATGGAGCCATCAAGCAAAACATTGTCGCCAAAGCGGGTGCTTGCAGAAATGGCATCAATATTGGCCAATTCCTGTTGTAATTCTGCCTGATAAGCAGAAAATTGTGCGGTTGATGTTGTTCCGTTACTTGCCAAAACCCCAATTTCACGAATCCGCTGCAAACTTTGTGTAATCTGCTGCAACCCACCATCCGCTGTGTTCAACATACTAATGCCTTGCTGAACATTGCTTGTTGCCATATCAAAACCACGAATCTGAGCATTCATAGTCTCACTAATCATTAGTGCTGCGGCACCATCCGAGGCCTGATTAATTCTCAACCCAGTTGATAAACGCTGCATCGTCCGGCTAAGCCGGTTGTTTGTAATGCCCAATTGCCGGTTAAGTTGTAATGTGGTTGCAATATCTGAATAAAGCATCGTGTGTAATCCTTAGTACTTAAATGCGTTATTTTTGTTTTTTTCAGATTGAAATCAATCTGATTGGACTTAAACCCCCCGTAAAGCAATCAATCTAACAGAGTTGCGATACGTTGTTCGATCGTCTGAATTACAGCACTGAAAGGACTAGTGAGCAGACCCAGCTACCGTAAAAAATGCTTCAGACAACAACTGATTGTCGATACTTGCAGCTGAACGATTACTTTCAGTAATACGCTGAATACTGTCGGTTGAAAAAAATAGGGCAGAATCTGAAACTTTTGTTAACCCTGTATTAATCATGCCTTCTGCTAAAAACCCTGGTGAATAAACAACGTCATCGTGTGCTGTATTACTCATTGTATCCTTACATCCTCCTCAAATATCCGTAAACCCCACGTAAACCAGGTAAACCCTAAATCGAACTATAAACTTTAGCTTTGATTTATTGTGCAAAACTTGGTATTGAACAATTCAAGAAAAGCACTAAGTTTTGTAAAAACAGGAAGTAACTTAATCAAGAAATTCAGGACAGAAGGTGCCAAAAATTACTGAAGTCATCTCTTAAAACGGATGCAAACTATTACGGCAAAAAGAAATCCCGAAACTTTATGGTTCTGGTCAGTGAATATCACTGGTACCCAGCAAAAGAATTACCCCTGATTATTGGTACTTTAAATTTTATTAAGTAACTATCTAAATCACCTGAAAACCCATATTCAATGCATTAGCATTGTTTTATAACTGTATCTTCTTAAGTAAAATTTATTCAATAATTTGACCCTATACCCTATAAAGTTGACTTGTAAGCTTTAGGTATTATCCTGACTTAATAAATCTTGATTAATGCGTCGCTTACAGTGTTTTAATCGGAACTGCTGTGAATCAGCTGAAGTACATTTTTAAAAAAAGTTACAAATAGATTTTTTTATTTCGTTTTTTTTAAACGAGTGAACAATCTTCTCTTAAACGTCTAATGTCCCTTTGGTGCTGAGAACCGATTGCCCGCCTGTTTCTTGCACAGCCTGGTGTAATGCTCGGGCAAAGGCTTTAAAAACAGACTCAATCACGTGGTGATCGTTATCTTGACAAGGTACATGAATATGAACAGATGCACGCAGACCATCACTCAGGCCTTTAAAAAACTCACGAAATAAATTGGGATCCAAGTGCCCCACCAGATGCGGGCCAAAAGTAACCCGCCAAACCAAATTGGGACGTCCACATAAATCTAACGCAACAACCGACAAGGTCTCGTCCATCGGGAAGGCAAAACAGCCGGCCCGAAAAATCCCAGTATAGCCGGGCAATGCTTTCCGGATAGCTTCACCCAGTGTAATGCCAACATCCTCAATGAGATGGTGCGGATCAACAGCAGTATCACCGGTTGCCTGAATAGACAAGGCCAGTTGGCCATGGCAAGCCAGCGCATTGAGCATATGATCAAAAAATGGCAATCCCGTATCAAGAGCAATAAGGGCTGCTGTTTTGTCTAAACTGTTGTCAATGCCCACAGAAATAGCAATCTGCGTTTCCTTGGTTTGACGCTTTACTGTGGCCTGTCTCGGTAATTCCGGTTGAGCTGAGGTTGTTTTTGGGTCCGTTGAACTCATGGCACAAACAGGTCTCCCAGAACATTCATATTATCAATGACTAGGCTGGCACCAGCCGAACGCAGTGCTGCTGAAGGCATCGTGGTTGAAATTCCAATGGCATCGACAGACGCAGACTGATTGACCTGAACCGCTTTGGCTGCGGCCATGTCATCAACCGAATTGCCGATATAAACCCCTTGCTCAGCACCCATCAAATGCAAGGCATGGGCAACAATATCTGAGGCTGGCTTTTTTTTGAGACCCGGCTCACTGTCCTGGCAGACGACCACGTCGAAGTAGGCTGAAAAACGTTCTTTCCAGACAGCATCAAATTCATTGTGGTACCGGCCCGTTGCAACCGCCAGCCGGTAGCGTTTTTTCAAGCGGGTCAGGGTTTCTGGGGCAATTAACCAAGTTTCGGTTTGGGCGGCCAGTGACAAGTAAAGGGCTGTACCGTCTTTGGCAATTTCATTGTACTGTTTTGTGGCAATCCCCCGGCGACGCAGCAATTCAAGCGTTGCATCCCAATCGTCGTTGAAACCACCTTCCGCGCGCAGCGCAGTCAGTTCAGCCAAATCCAGTGTCTGCCCAGAGTACTTTTCAACCAATGCTGCAACGGTCACATCAAAACTTTGAGACGTATCAACCAGCGTACCATCCATATCAAAAATCAAGCAATTTTTCTGATAAAACGCATCCAAGGTAGCAATAAACTGATCCATTTCAGTGGCGCTTCCCACGGAAACACGGACCATTCCCCACAACCGTGACTGGGATGAGCGATCCCGAACCAGAATGTGATGGCTTCTCATGAAATTGCAAAAGGCTGCTGCCTGATACCCAACATGAATTAAAAAGAAATTGCCATGACCGGTCACAACCGAGTACCCGCGATCTTTTACGGCGGCAATCACGCGGTCTTTTATGGCCAGGGTCTCCTGGGCGCGCTCAAGCACCATGGCATGTTGCGGCAACAACTGGCTTGCCGAATGCACAGCCAAATTGTTAATGCTGTAGGGCGAGCGGACACAGAGTAATTTTTTAATCAGATCAGGATGCCCAAACACAATGCCCAACCGCAGACCGGCAAGACCCCATGCTTTTGAAAACGTCCGGGTTACCAAAATATTGTGAAACTGATGAATGAACGGTAAAGCGGTTTGACCTGCATATTCTGCATAAGCCTCATCTATTAGGAAAACAGTTTCAGGAAACTGCTGACACCACCGGGCAACTGTCTGGCTGTCAAGCATAGCACCAACCGGATTGTCTGGAGAAGCAAAAACAGCAAGCTTGACTGGCTGTTGGGTTAAAGCCTCTTCAATTGCTGCCTCATCATACTGAAAGTCTTTTGTATAGGGGATTTCAATTAAACGGCTCTGGGCGAGTTTTAAATTATGCGGAATTAAAGCAAATGTGGGTGTGGTGGTTATTGCCACATCTTCGCCAGGCTCAATAAAGCAATACGGGATAACAAACAAAGCTTCATCACTGCCGTTGGTCATTAAAATCTGATCCAATGAAACATCAAACAGCTTAGCCAGTTTCTCGGTAAAAGCCAGGTATTCAGGATAAGCGGTAATTAAAGTCTCTGAAAACCCATTAGACAACGCTGGATGTAGTGTTTGAATGTGAGGAATAAAACCGCTGGTGTTCTCGTTAAAATCCAAGCGGATAAAGTCTCTGCGGCCTTCCAGCGGAGGGTGATAGGCCTGGAGTTCTTCAACCGCTTTTTTTGCCCGAATTTTTTTAATCGGATTTTCTCCTAACAAATTAGACTTCACTGCATTTACCACTGTAGAGTCTGATTCAGGGAAACGGCTTTCTGAAGCTTCAGCGTGATTGCCTGTGCCTTTTTTTTCATCAGACTGTGTTTGCATTTCTTGGGGCATTGCCATCACTAAACCAGTTTCTCTAACTTATACTCCAGCAAATCCCTGGCACCCCGGGCAACTAACTGCGGAATCAGAACGGGCACTTCTTTGGCCAGCACAGCAATTTTAACGGCAAACCCAGAATCATTATATAACGGCGACACCGTGGGCGAGTGCATACACGGTAAATCTTGGACCAGCTTATCCAGCTTATCGCTGGAGACATTCATTTCCAGCAGCACTTTTTTACTGGCGTTCAGCTTGCTGTTCATCAGCATGACCAGTTGGTCCAGCTTTTCTTTTTTCCAAGGATCATTGAGTAACGGTGTATGAACAATAAATTGGGTGGTTGAAACCAACAGTTCAGCAACAACTGAAAGCCGGTTAGCCTTTAAGGTTGACCCGGTTGAAGTGTTGTCAACAATCATGTCGGCATCTTCCGGAGGGAGCGCTTCTGTAGCTCCAAAACTTTTTAGGAAGAACATATCCAGCTTTTCCTGGGCTGCAAACTGTTTTGCCAGTATTTCATACTCTGAAGCAACAACCAACTTCATCTGCCGCCAGCGGTCATTCTCAAGCAATACCTCAGGAACAGCCGCAACAATCTTGACTTGATTAAAGCCCAGATCCATCAGGCGGGTTAAATCGGGGTTACTTTCAAGTTGATTTTCTAAAATCCAGTCCAAGCCTGTAAACCCAGCATCATGACGGCCAAGGGCAACCAAGGGGGCAATGTTCTGAGACTTCAACAATTTTACGTCAACACAAGGATCGCTACAGACAGGCCGGTAAGAGCGGCTGCTGAAAGCCAACTCAATACCCACACTGGCAAGCAGGGCTTCGACTTTTCCCTGAAGACGTCCTTTAGGAATAATAAGTTTTAAGACCGGTTTTTCAGAAGAGACCGTTGACATAAAAGACTGTACAATCCAGATTTTAAGGACAAGGCGTATGCTGTAATGACTAGTTGCAACTACTAAAAGTATAAAAAAATGAAATTACAGAATAGCTCTCAAGAATATAACAAAGTTCAGCGACAATCAAAAAGCTGGCTTAGCCATTTGATGGGTTAAGCAGTGCACCCAAAATGGGCGTTGCAAAAATACAGTCAAAATTATGGGCAATCTGAAAATGCTGAATTGCAGGGCTTTTAAAGTTGGCATACAGATATAATGCCCCCCTGAAATAATGAATCAGGCCGTCATCATAGTTGGTGTTTGTCCCTTTTTCGTTAACAGGGGAGCCAAACAACTTATTTTGACTTTGAAAGCTGTTAATTGTTTTGGTCAGTGTGGCTGCAGTCTCTTGGTCAGGCAAGGCAAGTTGTGTCAACTCAGTGATGGTTTCAAACTTTTTTAAAAAGTCTTTTAAAAGCAAGGCCTGCGAATGGCTTGGCTCAGTATCGAGAATAGAATTGACATAAAAAAATGCTTCTTTTTGATACTCGCTTTGAAACGGCTTTTTCTCTAAGTAATAGTCTACAAAGCTGTCAATAGATTGCAGTATTAAAGTCTTTGCCAGCAAATAATGAGTCGAATTAATAATATTTGTTGGCGGAATTCCTTGGGGAAACATGTGAATCGAAGAAAGTTGCATTTTTTCTGCCAGTTCTTTTAATAAACGGTTGGCCTCTGTAAACACATGGGTTTCAATGTAACATTCAGCCAAACCAATTTTAGCGGTTAAGTTAATTACTGACTGACTACTGTCCATATGGGCCAAGGCATTTTTATATTTTTCTTTTGCTTCTTCGAAGTCACGGTTCTGAAAAAGAATAATGGCATAATTAAAGTTAACGGTTGGATCGTCTGGCAGTTTTCGATAAAGCGGTCTAATTTTCCGGATAGCTTCATCAATCTGTCCTGTTTCACAGTACAAAATGGCCAAATTGATAACGGCATCTTTAAAGTCAGGCTTCTCTTTAACGGCAATATTCAGGTGTTTTTCAGCACTGGGGGTAATATTTTTTCTAAAATAATAGGCCCCCAGCAAAAAATGGGCGTCTGCATTCCATTTGTCCAACAAGAGTAATTGCTCCAGATAAGCAACTGCTTTGGCATCCTGATTTAAACTAAAAAATGCAATAGCGATGTCCAGCAAAATCCCTTTTGTGACATATTGCTGTTCTATAGCTTTGAGTAAATGTTGACTGGCTTCGTTGTACTGCTTGTTATGATTCAAAAACCGTCCCCATTCAGCATGAATAATTGCTTGCTCTAATTTTTTATCATCAGAAACCAACGACAATGCTTTACTGAATTGTTGAAACCCCTGCTGGTAATGGTGCTGAGAACATAAAGATATCCCCCAGCTGTAATAAGCACCCCACAAATTTTCATTGATCTGAAGTGCCTTTTGAAAAAACGAAACCGCTTCTTCATGCTTCTCTTGTGCTGCTAGGAGGTTACCGTGCAACAAATATGCATCGCCATTTTTTTCTTGATAGAGGGCAATGGCTTTTTCACTGGGCTTTAAGGCCTCTTCCAGCTTATTCATTTGTTGTAATATGGCAGCCCAGTGGTAGTAGCCTTCTGCACTCTTGGGCTTAAACTCAAGAAATATCTTGAGCTTATCAATGGCTTCACTGAATTGCTTTTTATGTGCCAACAATGTTGCCCATAAAAAAAACAAATCTGGCTGTTTTTTATGGAGTGCTAATGATTTTTGAATCTGAATAATCGCTTCTTCAAAAATGCTTGCCTTTGACAAGCTAATAGCATATGAACCGTAACTTCCTGGATGATTAGGGGCAAGCTCAATGGCTTGTTTGTGTATTTTTAACCCTTCTTCTGTTTCACCCAGCTCTACCAGGGCTGTTGCCCACAATATTAATGGAAATGCAGCTTTGGGTTGCTTGTGATGTGCTGCTTTAAATTTTTCAGTGGCTTCTTTTAAATTGCCTTGCTGGGCAAGCAAAATCCCCCAATTAACAAATATTTCGTACCGCTTGGGTGATATGCGACTGGCTGTTTCAAATTTTTCTATCGCCGTTTTGAGATCACCTTGTTGCCTCAGTGATTTTCCCCAATTAACGTAAGCTAATCCATGATCAGGTGAATTTTCAACGGCTTTTTGATAGTCGTTGGCCAACTTATGGTAATAACGTATATTTTTTATAAATTCTTGAAAATGCTTTTTCATCAATTATTTTATAAAAGCTTAAAGTGGCAAAATAGACAAGCATTTTCAAGCACAAATCGTTTTCCCATAGTATTAATTAAACATTAAGCCCCTTCAGACAAAGTGCACTTTCCGTCAAGCCAGTCATCGAAATCAAATGGCACCTCAGTGTCAATATCCCAGTCGTTGGCATCAAGGTCAATAATTTCAAGATAATCTAAGAAATCACGTTGATTATAACGACTGTTTTTTACGTGTTTGTTTGAATTATTTTGATTAAAATCCACGCCTTCATACTTTCTCTTATAATGCTTCTGTTTGGTATCGCGCTTCATTGAATTGACATCTCCTGATTTCAAAG
>JBCDLA010000048.1:0-20778 GCA_038745945.1 Cyanobacteria bacterium P01_H01_bin.74
CAGAAACTGCCTTTGCGAGTGAGCACTGGTATAGCTGGGGGCTTGGCCGTCCGCAGCTCTTGGCCGGAAGGCCTTAGAGATGTGGATGCCCTTTGGGTACAAGAGCAGGAAGCAACTGGTTATCTCCTTTTGTCTTTGAAAGGTGTCCAGAGGAAACGGGACGTTTCTTCTGGTGCCAAGGGGTCGTTAGGGGAAAGGGCAACGCTTTCCCCTGACAAAATAAAAGATATATGTTTTAAAAGAAAATCTTTGCCCTAACTCGAAAAAGGAAGAAAAAAATGTTTTAAGAAAATCTTGCCTTAACGCAAAGAACCCGAAAGGAAGAAAAAATCTTGCCTTCCCGAAAAAAAAGTCGAAAAATTAAAAATAGACAGTTAACAAGAACTGCGCTATCATTTGAAATAGCACTTACTTAAAGAAGTGCTGGGATGTAGTAATCCCTCCAAAACCTGACACACTGGCGTACCAGTGTACACTTTCTCGGCCTTTGGCCGGGAGATGGCACAGTATGTCCAGGCTTCTAGCTAAAGTGTGCCATAGCCGTGTTTTGGCGGTTTACTAACTCCCGGCCATTCTTACCCAAGCGTAAGGGTGGTTTTTTTGTGTGAAAAACAATGTTCAAAAACAAGCGGGAGTCTATTTCAAGTGTATGTGCAATTCATTTTTTTAAAATTTAAGCTGTAAAAGGTATAAAATCACCTTTTGCCATGCTGGTCAGGGTTTTCTAAACAGTCCTGCCAGTATCTTTGCCCCAACCACTGGGGTTATTTTATTCTGTCCAGGCCGCATTCCGTACCCAGGCCTGGATTTTTTTGGTTTTGGGAGAGCTATATTTATGAAAGCCCGTGCACTAAAAAATAACCTCAATACCTGCTATCGGAATACCAGATTATGGCGCATCAGCTTAGCAATAAAAATAAACGGGTTCCCGTCCCGGTAAAATGCCGAATAACGCGGGACCATGAATGGATGGATGCCTGCTTTCCACGGGGCGGTTTCGACAGTAAATGCGTACTTGTAAGGCGTTTCTGCCATTAGGTCAACAACAGCCTGATTGTGATTGCCCCACGGGTAAGCCAGAACGGGTGCATAATGCTGGCCAAAGGTCTCGCTTAAAATTTGGTGCGACAGAAACAGCTCATCACGTAACTCTGCTTCAGAAACTTGATCCATTTTTACGTGTGTCATACCGTGACTGCCCAGTGTAATAAACGGTGAATTGGCCAGTGTATGCATTTGCGCCAGTGACAGCAGTTGATCGCGGTCTTTTTCCGGCAAATGGCCTTGGTCCCAAGCATTGGTGCCGTCAAAACGCCCTGGCAAAACAAAGACCGTGGCAGGGCATTGTTCTTCTTCAAGAACCGGCAGGGCTTCGGTTAAATTATTTTCATAGCCATCATCAAAAGTAATTAAAGCCAGGTTGTCTGTGTCTAAGCCAGGGTTATTCATTGCCAATACTTCAGGCATTGAGACAATACGGTAGCCCATAAAGCGCAAGGTTTTTATAACGGCCCGCAAGCCGCCCGGCGTAATTGTGATGCATTTTCTTGTGGGGTGCAAAATGTTTTGTTCAACATAATGGAAGTTAAGAACAATCATTGGCATGAATCTCCAGGGTATTTATGAAGCAGTGTATTTTTTGAATTTCTTGAGCCACACAGGCTTTAGTATGATCTGTGTAAGGCGTTGTACGGTAATTCGCACTGGCATTAAAACATTAATGCCAGTCATTAAGCTGACTTGGGCAAGCTTGCCTTTCAGGCCACCCAATAAACGGGGCACTGTGGTCTGGTTTTTTATCTGCTGAAAAAGTTGCTTGGCATTGGCCGTATAACCATACATTAAAAACCGGTACATTAGGTTTCTGTACTGCCTGATTTTTAATTGCTGACATTGTGCTTTACCCAGAACAGGGGTTAAGGCCTCAATACAAGTGTCTTCAGCATCCACGCAGAATTGATAGTCATTAAGCACACTGCGGCACCGCCCTGCAGTACTTTGCCGGTAAACCACCAGACGCTGCTCAGTTGAATAGGCCTTAAAGTGCTGACAAGCAGTTGCAAAAAAGACGAAGTCTTCATAATGGCAATTTAATGGAAAGCCGCCCACACGATCAAAAACACTGCGGTGCATAAATGTTGTACTGGGCAGGAAAACCCCTTCTTGCTCAAGCACCAGTTGTGATAAATCTCCATCTTGCTTAACAATGGAGGGTAAATTAAACAGCCGATCCTGATCATCGACAGCAAAATAACTGCTGTAAACCAACAGTCCCAATTGATCAGGTGAGCTGTACTCTTTGGCAATTTGAACCTCTGTTTTGAGCTTGCGGTCAAGCCAGAGGTCATCAGCATCAATAAAAGCCAGGTAATCACCGGATGCCTGACGAACGCCTGTATTTCTTGCAGCTGCCACCCCACTGTTTTTTTGGGAAATCAACGTGAAGCGCGGGTCTGTTATTTTTTTTAAACAGTCCATTGTGCCATCGGTTGAGCCATCATCAACAACCAGTAATTCTAGGTTGGTGTAAGACTGGTTTAAAACCGACTGGACAGCACGACCAATGGTTTTTTGACCGTTATAAACAGGCAAAACAACTGAGACCAGTGGGGTAAAGGGCTCTTGGATAATTTCTTGGTAAAACGTGCTTGACTGCCCTGGGCTTTTTTCAAGATCTGGCTTCAGGTCTATTTCGGCTAGCTTTGGGTTGACAAGGGTTTTGTAAGTCATAACAAGCTCCTGGGTGTAATGTTTGATATCAAATCTTGCAGCCAAAGCCACCAGGTCTGCTTTTAGCTGGGGTAAAATTGGATTCTTACTGGCCAATAAGTATTTTGCAGTAGCAAACAATGCGGTTTCATTTCCCAGTGGCACCAGGCAAGTCTCTTGAAGCTGTGTGAATGACAAAGAATCTTTCGGCCAGGAGACGCGATTTTCTCTGTTTGGCAAGATTTTATTTTCAGAAAAAATTTCTTCAGCCCCGCATGTTTTATAACTGAGGCACGGAACACCTGCGGCCATGGCCTCTAACATACTTAAACCAAACCCTTCCTTATAAGACGTTGAGACCCACAAGTCTGCTGCTGCCAGCACAGGCAAAATTGAAGGCTGATACCCAAGGACATGAACGTTCTCGACAGACTGGCTTTTTTTAAGGACTGCCGGATACAGATCACCATCACCGGCTATCACAAATTCATAGGGTGGCAGGCCTTCGGCTTCGGCATGGTATTGTAACTTTTCTGCCAGCCTTAAAAAGGCCATAGGGTTTTTGTTTTCGTCCAAACGGCCAATAAAAACGATACATTGCTTGTCTCTGCCCAGCCCCAAGTCTAGCTTTGCTGTGGCTTTTGGATGCGTTTGACAATAGCGGGCAACCGTTTGCACATCAATGCCGTTGTGAATGACCCGGCCAATTTTTGAGTCACTCAGATAGCCTTCAGCAAACATCCTGCGGTGTTCCGCCTGGCTTACCCATATCAAACAGTCAACCTGGCTGACAGTCTGTTGAAATGCTTTTTTGCTCCATTGCTTAAACTGATATTTTACGGCATCAAACACAGGATGGCAGCCTGTATCACTAAAAAGGGCGCCATAACCGTGAAAGGTATACATGACCGGGCAACCCAGTTGTTGCTTCAGCCAAATATTTTCTTGCAAGCCAAAATGTACATGCAATAAGTCAGCACCCATTTGTTGAACAATGGTTTTAATTTGTTTCAAGCCCGAGAAATCCAGGGTTCTGAGAAAAGACTTGCCAAAAAAAGACCTGCTTTTTATCCCGTAAACTTTGAGGCCTTCCTTTTTAAGCTGCCAGTAAAACGGGGTTTCATCACTGCAGATTACAACTGGATGAATTAAGCTGCTTGCTGTAAGTTGTTGAGCCGTTTTTAAAATTGTTTGTTCAATGCCGCCCAGCTGGCCGTAATCCTGGTAAAGTAAAGCAACAGTTATATTTTTTTTGTTATTGGGTTGTATTGGCAGCAATTGAGGGCATACATCTGTATCAACCCCAAGGGTTGGGGAAGTATCAGCCTTCAAATCACTATCCGGTGCAGAATACAGTTTCACTGTCATTGGGGGTTGGTTTTTTCATCGCAAGCGCACACAATAAGACAAACAAAATCAAATAATATTATTTGCTAACTCAATTAAGACCCCTGAATTTTATTTATTGCCAGAGCCAAGGCAAAATTAATCTGAAAACTTTGAAACTTTTTAATAAGATGTCTCAAATTCCTGATCAGGCTTTAGAAAAAAAATAACCAGCGGTTCTGAAACTTCTTCAAAAACCTGGGCTGATGGCCCGTATAGTAGCGTTCTGTCAGGCGAATGGCTTGCGACACGGTCTGCGCGGAAACCTGGGCCTCGCCTTGCAAGCTGGCCAGTATTCGGGCGTAGCCTTCTGTCAGAATTAATGCACAGTATGCAAAAAACAACTGGGCTTTTAAGCTGCTTTTTCTGGCCAAAAGCCGTTTACGCTGGACCACCTGAAACAAGAACGCATTGACCAACCGAATGCCCTCATCTGAAAGCTTAATGCCTTGAATCTGGTTAACTTGAACAGTCAATGCTTTTTGTGCGGCATATCCAAACAGTTTAGGGTCAGCATAGCCTAACCCAAACAACAGTTGCACCCAACTGAGCGTGCCATAGGGTTTTCTTAGTAAGAACAGCAGCAGTATGTAATCCAAGGACGTGCGCCAGTTTGGCATAATAAAAAAAACAAGATGCTGTAAAAAATATTGTAGGGTGTTTTTGGTGTGGTAAAGCAGCTTAACCACCACCATCCCTATAAAGGGCCCTTTTTTTTGCCAATACCTGAACCTGGCTTCAGACAAGGCTTTTGCCAGTTGCATTAAAATAAGCCGTGCTGAACGAGACGGATCTTCGTATGCGGTCTGCCAGCAAGCCATTAAATGGTTGTATGCTTCCAGTGAGCATTTGGAAAATATCCCCAGCTGAATGATGCTAAGCTGGTCAGCATCATTGCTGTACAACCCAATGTTATCAGTTAAATTATCTGATAAATTTTCCTTTGCGCTGTCAGCAAGAGGCCCTGCTGTCCTAGCTGGAATAATGGGCTGAAAAGCCAACAACAACTTTTCCGACAGATACTTGCAAGCAGCAGAAGTCTCATAAATCAGTTGCTTTTGCCCGTCAGCACTGTTGCATTCAACGGTTGCAAACGGAAACCGGCGGCACTCTTCAGGTTTTAACGCTAGCCCTTCATTGGCCTGAATGAGACATTGCTTGTTTTCATCCAGGAAAATACATACCTGTCCTGCTGTGAGTGGAATACGGTACGTACTCACTGAAACCGGATGCAAAGTTTCCTGATATTGCTTTAACCGAGCAATGGCCCAGTCTTTTTTCAGCAACGCCTTGGCCTTGTGTGCTTCAATGGGGATATGCCAGCTGCTGCAGCATTCTCCGCACTGGTTACAGTCAAAAGAGATTGATGCCTTAGCATGCTTTTTTTCTGAGGTATGTGTTAACAAATGGTTTTGTACCATTGAATGAATCACCAACCAGAACAGAACCAATCAATTAAGCTCTCAGTATGGCACCAGCCGGCTTATCTGTAAATTAAACTGGAATTTTTAGTAGCCAGTATATGTTGTATTAGTGGCGTAAGGATCTGTACCAGATGTTCCACCCATACCAATACTGAAGGCAGTTGATCCAGCTTCTTTAGCCCCCCAAAGTGCAAGTAAACCTACCCCAAGTGCAACAGGATCTTTGCTTTTCAATGCTTGTGCAAAAAATTTTTTTGTTGGACCTGCTGTAACACCTTTTGCTAATGCTGTAATTGACATATTCACCCCTATATACTCATTTGATTTAAATTGTGACTTATTTTTTAAAACATCTTTACGAAATGTTTATATAAATACAATATTATTTATTTTTTACACTCCCGTAGTTATTTAAAAACAAATTTGAGGTGTTTTGTGCTAGTTGTTTCTCTAATTTTATCCTTTCAAAAACTGAAAATATTTATCACCTCATATACCGGAGAGCTCGTAACTTTCCTATAGTGTTTGTTTAACAGAATTTCTGAAATATCAGAATTCCTTAAAAACATTATGCTCTATGGTGTTACTAACACCCCGTATTGGCTATCTGTAATTCATCTATTCAAGTGTAACGTGTGTTAATAATGGCCGTGTTCCTATGTGGTATAAAGTTCTTTACCCGTAGATATCAAGCGTTATTAAGACCAGAGCAATGCCATCGTTCCTATATTTCAAGGCATCTTGGAAACACGTTCATCAATTAACATTGCATGCATGCCAGTTTTAATGTGATCCTGCTGAATGCTTCCTGCCGGCAATTCCACAGCCCAACTCACTGGCTGTTGCGATGAATAACGGGGACAATCTTTTGTTGTGATATCTGTGCAAGGTTGCATTTGCGCCACCCAATGAACGACCTGCTGATTGCGAAAAAAAACCACATCCAATGGGATCAATGTACGGGCCATCCAAAAATTAACCACCCGAGCCGGCGAAAAAACAAACAGCATGCCATGGCCAGCAGACAGGTGGGTTCTTCCCATTAATCCCCGTTGTTGGGCTTCCGAAGTTTTGGCAACTTCCAGGCAATATCGATGCTTGCCCAGCGACAATATTGCCTCACAGTTGGCTTTTACCTTGGTACTGCTATTGGAGGCATTGATTACCTCTTGCTTGCGGTCAGATTTACTGGCTTGCGCGGTATGGATATGGCGTGATTCAGATTGATTGGGCCAAAACGCAGTGCCCCAAAAACCTGCAAGCAGAAGAATAGTTGCCAATGCAATGCCAGCCAACCGCATTTTCAATTCAACCGGGTTCCGCATGCTTAACCCGAAAAGGACTTCAGCACCACTTGGTGCCGGTAATGAAACAGCTTTTCAATTTTTTGTCGAACAAACCAGTGACCAAAACAATCGCCCAATAGACCCAATGGCAGGCGGTAGCTGATATCATCCTGCAGTAGGCAAGCATGATTTGGTTTTGCAATCACCCGGTGCGTGTGTTGCCAATAGGCAAATGGCCCACTTTCCTGAACATCCTGAAACTGGAAAACAGCCTCTTCTTGAGGGGAATCAGGGTTTTCAGGGACTTGAAAGTTTTGATGTCGAGCCACCCACTGCAAGGGCAGTATGCCCAGCAGTTTTATTTCAAGCACAGCAATCGCTCCAGGCTCTGAAATTGGGGCACTTAAGCTGACAAGTTTAACAGGCTCCCACGGGGGGACCAGCAAGTTAAAGGCCTCAGGATCGAGATGCCAGTCAAAAACATTTTTCGCCGGTGCAGAAATCAAGGTTTCTTTTAAAAAGTGCCGTTGCATTGTCCTATTTTATAAGATTCCTGCAAAAAAAGTAATTATTACTCTGTCTATTGTCGTCATCCTCAGATAACGTCAGTCCTGAATCCTGTTGCTGTTTTACTATTTTCTAACAAGTAGAATTCGCACAGGCTTCTGCCTTTTTTTCTGTTTTTTAAACGGGCTAACTCTATTCTGTGTGTAACAACAGCAGAATGCTTGTGTTTCGGCCTTGATTTAACCCCATGGTCCAGAGATGCAGGTGGGCCATACGGAGGATGAGAAATAGCAAATGGACCTGTCATCATGCAACAAACATGGTATGTATTACGCCTTGCTGTTTTTTACGGCTGTTTTTTATGATGGTATGCATTATTTAAATTTTAGTACAGCAGTTGCTTATTAGGTTTCAGCTGTTTTTTATCATTTTCCTCACTTTTAAGTAAGGGGTTTTTGCGTATGACAAATCCACTGAGAGTAGCCCAGCAAATGCCTGTTGTATCTACTGAAAAAAAAACAGAGCCAAACACAGACCGGCCAGCACCATTGACCCCCAAACTTGCAATGTATCATCAGCAGGTTTTACAAACCAAAAAGTCTATCTACATGGACTATCCCAGCCATGTGCATATGGAAACCCTAGCGGTGTGCACAGCAGCCTGTAATTTTTGTCCGTATCCAACGATAGAACGAAAAGGCACCCGAATGGATGATGAGCTGATTGATAAAATCATCAGCGATTTAAAAGACATTCCATCGTATGTCCCCTTTCAAATTTCGCCCTTTAAAGTAAACGAGCCCTTCAGCGACAAACGAATGTTGGACATTCTGGATAAAATTGACCGGGAACTCCCCCAGGCCAGTATTACCATAACATCCAATGCCAGCATGCTAACCCTAGACAAATTAAAGCACCTCACGCAACTGAATAACCTGGCCTATCTCTGGATTTCTTTCAATGACCATCGGCCTGAGCACTACACCAAAACCATGCGACTGCCCTGGGAGAGGACTATCCAGAAACTGGATATGATTCATGCTGGCAAAATTGCAGCCTGGTTTCCCATTAAAGTTGTGCTTTCTCGTGTTGGTGACGGGACAAGTGCGGATCAAGAGTTCCAGGCATGGGTTGAAGACCGCTACCCATTGTTTGAATCCTCCGTATTTCAGCGGGGCGGCTGGATTGGGCAGGTGGATGCTATAGAACATTTGCCCCCAGTCCCAGATGTGGGCTGCTTGCGGTGGTTCGATGTTTCTATTACAGCAACCGGCAAGGTGGCGCATTGCTGTATGGATGGTCAGTGTGAATGGCCCGTTGGAGATGTCAGAACAACCCATGTGTTGGACGTTTACAACGCCCCAGAATTTCGTCAGTTGAGAGAAACAAAACTAACACGCAAAGAGGCCAGTCCATGCAATACGTGTACTTTTTTATAGAACGCGAACGCTTGACTTCAACCCCACTATCACCAGTACAATTAACCGAGTGGTCCAGGCCACTGTTCTAATCCAGTTTAAGTTGCAAAGTCGTTTCACAAGGCTTTCAGACCAACCTTCTTGTTGCAAACGGGTAAACATGGGCACAAAAACCAAACCTGTTAATGCAATGGTGAAAATATATACCGCAAAGTTAAACATCAGGCTCCACTTCGGCAGAAAAATTGGCTCCGTAACAAGCAACAATCCTGCTGTTATGCCTTCAATCAGCATTGCAGGACCAACAATGGGTTGAATACGCCGAACATGAAACTGAACCGTGGTTTTAAACAAGTTGTTTGGCAGCGACTGAATATGTTTAAACATGGGATACTGGATCTGCTGAACCTCCCAGATCACCCCGCACATCAATGCACATGCCACCACATGAATGAGAAATACTGGCATTATTTCTTTCATTCTTTTTTTGCTTTCAGCTGGGCTATGGCACTGAAGTTAATTTGTTCACTGGCATCTTTAAAGCGTTGGGCATAGACAAGTCCACCTTCTTGAATGACGAATACGCCTGGCAACTGAAACCCGTCGCCCTGAAGGCGCCCTAACCCATGGCTTTTTTGCAGTCCCGCTTCAATCCCACGTTTCCAAACAGACAAGCCAAACAGCTGGCTCAATTTACCACGATGCAATCCCAGACTTTTGTATAGGGTGCGTTCTGGATCGGCAACGTAGATTGGTTCACTGTTTTCATGGGAGCTGTAGTGGTTAAAAAACACAGCGGCATCATCAGGCTTTCCTGTAAAAATGTAAACTGGGGTGAGCTCTTTTATATGGGCTTTGTTGGCCATGACATCAGCAATCATTTCCCGGCAGAATGTACAGCCAAAGTGACGCAAACAAACCAGCAGGCAAGGGGTTTCATGAGACAGGTCCCAGAGTGACTGGCCTTGTTGTGTTTGATAGCGTTTTAAAGCCTTTTCCAACGGTAGAACCGATTGATTGGGGTCCTCTTGGGTATGGAATTGCCACGCAGCTTTGAGAATCAGGAAAAATGGAATCCACCAGATTAAATCATTGGTAATTAGGATCCATCCAAACGATAATGGCAATGTTGCGGTAATGAGTGCTTTAGAGAAACCAATGGGTCCGAAAATTTTACCCAGAAATCCAACCAGTACAATGGGCCACTGAGATAACGGCGAAAAAGCCGCAATAAAATAACCAATGCCGTAAACCCCAACAATCATACCAATACACTGCCAGAGCTCAATGTAAGCAGGCGGCGTCATGCCTACCCAGTTAAAATACTGATCAGGAAATAAAACCACCCATCCACCAAATAAAATATTATAGGCAGCAGCAAGCAAGAGAACAACAGTCATCCAGCCCAAAGGATCTTTTGGCGGCGTGTGTTGCGCTTGGGAGGGCTGTTGTGTTGGGTATGACATCACTTTCTTTCTGTGCTTTGCAATAACAAGGTTGTAAAAAAATTAAAAAGAATTTGAAATCTTATATTTGAAATCTTATAGTAGTATAGCAATTCAACGCTTCTGGGTCTTTTTTTTTATGACTTACGCTACTTTTTAAATGCAAGAGACTGCTGTTATTTGTTTAATATTTGGTTTAGAGTGCTTTTACCCCAATTTTTATTGAAAGGAAATGTCTCTGATGAGCAATCAAACTGTTGTTGAAGTTCGTGCAAGCCACCTGCTTGTTTCCACTGAGAAAGAAGCAAAAGACTGCCGGCAAGAGATTTTAGATGGTGCCAGTTTTGCAAGCGTAGCCAAACGGGTTTCTCAATGTCCTTCAGGTTCTAGTGGGGGTGATTTGGGATTTTTTACGCGCGGCCGCATGGTTCCAGAATTTGATGCCGTAGCGTTTTCATTGCCCCAGGGTGAGCTTTCTGAGCCAATAAAAACCCAATTTGGCTGGCACCTTTTAACAGTGACTGGCGTCAAATAACAAGCTTTCAAATGATTCAGATCAACCCATCATCAGACCAGTCCAGAGTTTGAGCTTGCTGTTGGCGACTATTTTGATGTTTTTACCCTAAAAAGAGAATTTCTTTTTTTAAAGGATTCAATAAAACCGACTTGAATTGCCATTGGGCTGTCATTGAGATAACGATTGGAAACCAACGGGGTTGGTATTGTAACTTTTCATTGACTGTTCGGGCATTTAAATTCATTTGTAGAGGGAACTAACACAATTGGAAGGGAATTAAACTTTAAAGCGGGCTAATTTAACGTGGCATTGTTTGGGTGAAGGGGTTGGGCAAGCTTGCGGTATAACGATGTTGGATATTTGAGCGCGGAAGAGGAAGGGTTTGGGGGAGTGGTTGCATTGCCACAGGCCGCACGGCAGATGGCATGAATTGTGTTGCATTACCTACTGGTGGCATACCCGTAAACGCAATGCTTGGTGGCTCAGGGGCGTAAGACATGACCTCAAATTTGCCGGCTGTGGGTGGGTTGTCTTGAGTTAATGCCATAAACTCACCGTTTTTTGAGGTGGCAGTATTGTCTGATGAGAAGCTGACAGGGTTATTGGGGGACTTTTTACCCCAAATGTCGCGTGGGGCAAATTTCCGGCTGGTAAATTCAGCCAAGAAATTGGAGGCACAACTGATACCTATTACTGATAAATACTGAAAATCCTTATTTTTTTGTGAAAAAAATTTATCTGCAAGCTTTCTACTAACTAATGCGTACAAACCAACTTGTACTAAAGTTAGCAGTTCTCGTTTCCAGGTCGCATTTTTCACGGCCTTGGGAGCCTTGCGGTCATCATGAATCCGCCAGAGTGAGCCAACAGACTTTGGCATTACTGACATTAAAAATGTAGATACTGTTGGATTTTTAGCGAGAAGCTGTAAACTTTTTATCACTGATGAAAGCCCTCAATTGCGAACAACTGAACCTCTAATAAACTCAGCTTACCAAACGTTTATGACAGGATTATGACAAACGCTGTTACATTAATGAATTGAAACAATTTTTTACATTTCTAAAAAAAACACTCTTCCTTATTCTTAAATATTAAAGGAAAAGTGTTTTTTATGTTTTATTATTTAATTTTTAAAGAAGAACACTAAAGCTAAATTTTAGGGTCTCCGTTATTATTTTTTCTTCTCAAGTTTAAATAAATTGCAGCAGCTTCACCGCCGGCTGCAAGGGCACTCTTGGTATGAGGTGATAATTCATCATTTGGAGTCGAAGGTAGTACTGGCACACCATCACTACCTTCAGAACCAGTTCTTGGTCTATTTCCCTCTGTCTTACTATGTGGGCCCTGAGCGTTACCCCAACCAAATCCACTAAATTGTTGCCTGCCCATAAGGCTTGAAGACATTCCCGGACGTAATTGCATACCAATACTCCTTTTTTACTGTTGTTCTTGGTTAATTAAATTTGAACTCAATGAGTTTAATTGAATCATTGAAACGGTAGAGAGATATAACCCGGTTATACGCACAATGCGTAAAATAGACAATTTTTCTAAATTACCGAAAATATTCCCGCTTTAAAATAGGGAAATGGGTTATTTTACAATTTGATACAGTTTTACTAAGTTTTTTAAAATTATTAAATCAACGAGATTTACAAATTGATAAGCCCAAAACATCAGGGCATGTCATTTTTAGGGCTATTTCATATCAAGCCAAAGCGTTTGTAATCATGGCATTTCAAGTATTTTTTCTTTCTTTCTTTCTTTCTTTCGAGTTTTTTGCGTCAAGGCAAGATTTTCTTGAATTCACTTTCTTTCTTTGTTCCGTTAGGGGAGAGAGAGCACTCCCTCTCCCCTAACAACCCCTCGCCGCGTAAGCGGGAGGGCACCCCCCGCTTAACACCCCCCGAAAGAGAAATATTAACCGGCTTTCTTACCTGAATTGCGGCTGCGGTTGGCTACGCCAATCCTCACTCGCAAAATCGGTTTTCGGGGTGATTGCTATCGCAATTCTACACCCCGAAACCAGAAAGCCTAATGACTTAACGGTTAAGATCTCGCAGGGTATCCAAACTTGCTACGGGGGCTTTACACTGGCGGAAAAATCTGCTGTTTGAGGTAGGCAAGTTAAAATAAATGCACAGCTGAAGCCTTGGAGGCTGTGCCACTTTAAAATCTGTCTGAAGCCGTGGCGAGTTCAGATTTTTCCGCCAGTGTAAATAAAACGGCTGGGCTCCTGGAAGTTTTCCAGGGAAAAATAAAAATTAAACTTGGGGCCAGCCAGGGCCCCTGACGAAACAAAAAAATATGTTTTAAGAGAAGATCTTGCTTTCCCGCAAAACAGTCGAAAGAAACTCTTCTTATGTCCAAGGGGTTGTTAGGGGAAAGGGCTGTTTTACCCCTGACGGAAAGCGCCTTATTGTATAAATGCCGTGTTAACAGGAGCTTGCTTTATCTTGAATTGTTTTCAGTGTTAAATGGCGGTATGTCACGATCGTTTAAACTGATTGCTGATTACGCGCCTTCCGGTGATCAGCCCAATGCCATCAAGCGTCTGGTGGATGGTTTAAAATCAGCACAGCAGCAGCAGACCTTGTTGGGTGTTACAGGGTCTGGGAAAACATTTACCGTTGCCAATGTCATCCAGACGCTGCAACGGCCTGCATTGGTTTTATCGCATAATAAAACGCTGGCCGCCCAGCTTTACAACGAATTAAAGGCTTTTTTTCCGGAAAATGCCGTCGAGTATTTTATCAGTTACTACGACTACTACCAGCCCGAAGCCTATATTCCGCGCAGCGACACTTACATTGAAAAAACAGCCAGCATTAATGAAGAAATCGATCGGTTAAGGCACTCAGCAACCCGAAATTTGTTTGAACGCAAAGACGTCATTGTGGTTTCCAGTGTTAGTTGCATTTATGGCCTGGGCTTGCCGGAAAACTACTTTAATGCATCTATTCGACTGCATGTTGGGGATGAAGTGGATCTGGACAGCCTTCTTGTTGCCTTTGTACGCAATCAATACCAGCGCAACGATCTGGAATTAAAACGGGCTTGTTTCCGACTTCGCGGAGATATTCTGGAAGTTCATCCGGCTCACGAGGAATGTGTGATTCGCTTTAACCTGTTTGGCGAAGAAATTGAAGCCATCCAGCGGATTGCCCCGGAGACTGGGGAAATTATGGAGACCCTGGATGAAGCCGTCATTTACCCGGCCATGCACTACGTGGCCAATCAAAATGACATTGATCGTGCAATTGAACAAATTAAAGAAGAACTCAAAGAACGCCTGGCCCAATTAACCGAGATTGGCAAGTCCACAGAGGCACAACGGCTGGAACAGCGGGTTTTTCGCGATTTGGACATGATTCGGGAAGTGGGCTATTGCAACGGCATTGAGAATTACAGCCGCATTTTTGAAAACCGTCTGCCAGGGACGCCGCCAAAAACTTTAATCGATTATTTCTCACACGATTTCCTGCTTTTTATTGATGAATCCCATGTTACCATTCCCCAACTTCGCGGGATGTATCACGGGGACCGCTCTCGCAAGGATACGCTGGTTGAATACGGATTTCGGCTGCCTTGCGCAAGAGACAACCGGCCTTTAAATTTTGAAGAGTTTACTACCCGGATTGGTCAGCGGGTTTATATTTCGGCGACTCCCTCAAAATATGAGTTAGAACAGTCAGAAACCGTAGTTGAGCAGATTATTCGGCCAACAGGCCTGCTGGATCCCCTGGTTGGGGTTCGCCCAACAACCAATCAGGTGGATGACTTGATGGGGGAAGTGCAAATTCGGGCAGAAAAAAAAGAGCGGGTGCTCATTACCACACTGACCAAACGGATGGCGGAAGATTTGACGGCTTATCTTGAAGGGCATTACGTTCGGGTCAGGTATTTGCACAGCGATATCAAGCCCATTGAGCGCATGGAAATTATTCGGGATTTGCGGCTGGGTGAGTTTGATGTGCTGATTGGGGTGAATTTGCTTCGTGAAGGCCTTGATTTGCCCGAAGTGACCCTGGTTGCCATTATGGATGCAGACAAAGAAGGGTTTCTCCGATCGACATCCAGTTTAATTCAGACCATTGGCCGAGCAGCCAGAAATGCAACGGGCAGCGTTATTTTATACGCCGATACTATAACGCCCAGCATGCAGCAAGCGCTGGATGAAACCGAAAGGCGCCGAAAAAAACAGATGGCCTACAATGAGGCCCACGGCATTACCCCAGTAACTATTAAGAAAGATATTGGCTACGGGTTGCTTGAACTGATTGACTCGATGGGTGACGAAGAGGGCTTGAGTCGTAATGAACGCCGGGCAGAAAAGGCAAAGGCCAGAAAAAAAGCCCAATTTACAAAAGAGGCAGAAGCCCTCTCAGCTGGCGAGCGGCAAAAAGTATTGGAAGAGCTTCGTCATCAGATGAAAGAAGCGGCCAAATTGCTTGAATTTGAAAAAGCGGCACAAATCCGCGATCAGTTGCTGGCACTTGAAGCGCTAGAGTAAACGCTTTGGCGTACATTTGCCACTGGTTTTCTTTTTAATTTTCTAAAAAAAGCGACCAGATGTTCAAAAACCGTCTGCTTAAAAACCTATGCTAAATTAGTAACAGTTGTACCCTCTGATTAACGGTTATTTCTGGCTTAAGTTTTTAACGCAAATGTCCATTCTGTCTTACAGCATTAAACGGGTTGTGTTTGCAATCCCCACATTGTTTATTATCTCGCTGCTTAGTTTTTCACTAATGCGTTACGATTTTACTGTGGGTCCGGTTACAATCCCCTGGTGGGGCGATCAAAACAGACTGGTTTTGCTTGAAAGCACGCGAATTAAAAATCCCATTAATCCACTGGCGGGCATTGAGGCCAATCCGCAAATTTCTGAAGCCGCAAAGCAGCAAATTCGTTCGGTCATGGGCCTCGATCAACCGTTTCATATTCAGTATTGGCGGTGGCTCACCCATTTTTTTTCGTTTCATCCCAGTGCACTGATAAACGGGCAGTGGCATCAATTTTTTACGCCCAGCCTGGGGACGACTTTTGCCGGTGAAGACGTTTTACAAATTCTGATTACACGCGGAAAAAACACACTGTTGTTAAACAGCCTGGTTTTTTTGTTTTCCTGGACCATTGCCATTCCTTTGGGGGTTATGGCGGCTTTGAAGTGGCGATCGGCTTATGACCGGCTTTTAACTGTTTTTACCGCCATTGGCATGTCCTTGCCCAGTTTTGTTCTGGCCCTTTTGCTTGCCCTGGTTGTGGTTAAAACGGGCATTCTGCCTTTTGGGGGCTTGTACAGTAATAATTTCAGTCAGCTTTCTTTTTTTGAGAAACTGCTGGATTTGCTCAAACATTTGATTTTGCCTGCATTCGTCCTGACTGTTGGATCGATTAGTAGTGTACAACGGCAAATGCGGGGCAATCTGCTGGATGTCTTGGCTGAGGATTACATTCGCACAGCCCGGGCAAAAGGATTGCATGAGTTTTTTGTCATCTACAAGCACGCTGTTAGGAATGCCATCAATCCTTTAATTACCCTGTTAGGCTATGAGCTTTCAAGTTTATTGGGGGGCAGTATTTTAATTGAAACGGTTCTGGGCTATCCAGGCCTGGGCCAGCTGACCTATAAAGCGGTTCTTGAAACGGATACAAACCTGGTTATGGCCACGATTATGCTATCATCGATGATGCTGGTTCTTGGAAACCTGCTTGCAGATATTTTATTGAAACTCACAGACCCACGCATTGAGGTTTAACTGGTACCTGCTATAAAGTCATTGCTTATTGCCCCGTGTTTTTGAATGAACAAAACTATTCTATGCTAAACTATAAAAGAAAGCGTAGTGCTCGGAAAAAGTGAAAAATAAGATAAATAATTTGTTTGTTATTTTTGTTTAAAAAAATGTTTCATTTCAACTGGATTCATGAAAAATACCACTTCAATTGAACAATAAACTTTGGGCAGTAATTTGGTTTGGAAAAAAGCAGCAAAGATAAAATTATTCAATATTTTGCCAAGGGTGAGATCATTATTACAGAAGGCACGCCAGGTGACCGACTGTTTCGCGTTATTTCAGGTGAAGCTGTGGTTTGCAAGCGCAACTTGCTGAATAAAATGATTCCGATTGCAAAATTAATTGAAGGCGAAATTTTTGGCGAAATGTTTCTCTTTGAAGCCAGCGGAAAGCGTTCCGCCAGTGTGATTGCAAACCAAGATATGCGTGTTGAGGTTTTCTTTGAAAACCGGATTTTAAATGAGTTGCGCGATCAACCACAAGAGCTTGTGAGCATGCTAACCGCTTTTAACAGGCGCTTGCAAACCGTCAACAACAACCTGGTCAATTTATTCCAGCTGGAAGCCTTGCACGTTCGTCCCGACCGGTCACTTTATTTGGGGGATACAACAAAACTGTAGCCACTATTCTTATCTTAAGCCTAAAAGAGAATCTTAAGCCTAAAAGAGAAAATCCATCACCACAGGCAAGTGATCGGAGCCAAAACTTTGGTCTACAACTTTCCACGAATTAACCTCAACATCTCCTTGATAAAAGGCATGGTCAATGGGAAATAAAGGTATTATTTTTTGAGAACTTGGCCATGTCGGCTGAAACCCGAACCCAAAGGATGCGCATTGCAATTGTGTAATATCCAGAAAGTTTTGGAACTGATTAGACCAGGGCGACATATTGAAATCCCCTGCGACAATAAGATGCTCTGGCAGGCGCTCTGATTTAAAGAAATTGAGAAAATCAAGTTTTTTCTGATAGTTCAGCGGGCTTGTGGGGTGGGGTGGGTGTGTCAACCAGATAGCCAACGGCTTGTTGCCAAGCGTTACCTGTGTTTGCAGCATAACACTTCTTAAATATTGGGCAGTCCCTTCAATTTTTTTTATGCTGTTTATAGGATATTTACTGAGAAGCAAGCTTTGGGTGTTATAATCAAAAGCATTGTAAGGGTATTTTGATGCAATGGCTTTGTTTTTTTGAAGGGTTTGAAATGTCGGAGTAACAACTTCTGACAGGCAAACAAAGTCTGGATGAACCGCTTCAAGAAAATTAGCCAGCTCTGTTGCCGAATAATTAAACATATAGGTATTAAAAATCACCATTTTATACAGTTTTTTTCTTGGCGTAGGGACCTCTGACTGCACAGCAGCCTTGTCTGAATTCATAATTGCAGGTGTTGAAAACAATGGCATCATAGGAGGCGCATTGAGTACAATGCAAATGATGCCCATTATAAGAAATAGCCAGCGCCGGCCCAGCAAAAAGAGTACCGAGAGCAAAAAGCCAGCCGCCAGAATTAAATGCCGGCAATTGGACAAAAACTCAATGCTCCAAATTGAAGTATTCAGAAACGTTAAGCCACTGAGTAAAATCAGTAAAAAAACAACTGATCCAGCCATTTGCCAGATGATTGTCATAAAAGGTTTAAACTTAGATTTTTGATTCAAGAAAAATGCTCTTTTTTAAAGGTAGATTAATTGTTCAGTGATATACGTGTTTTTTGAACTCTTGAAAAGCTATAATAATTTGAAAAGATGTAATAATTCAAGTTCAAGCTTTTATTCAAGTTTTTTATTTTTTAATAGTATGGCGGTTTTAAAAGTAACGATACTGTAATATTTTACAATTGGGATAAACTTGCCAATAGGCAAGCATGACATTTAAGCTATAATTTTACGCGAAGCACTTTATTTATTCTAATCACTTACAGTTACTGTTTTCACGCAAGGCGATTTGCAGTGAATGGTTACTTAATATTAAATTACAATTAAAAAAGGACCCTAAACCGTTATGCTTTCACAAGTTGAATATATCTGGTTGGATGGCGCTGAGCCTACCCGTGGATTGCGCTCAAAAATGCGCTTATTAAATTTTTCCGATAAAACACCAACATTGAATGATATTCCGGTCTGGTCATTTGACGGCTCATCAACCAATCAAGCCGATGGCAGCAATTCAGATTTGTTGCTGAAACCAGTTACTATGGTCAACAATCCACTGCAAGATGCTGGCAATTACCTGGTTATGTGTGAAGTTCTCAATGAAGACAGTACGCCACACCGTACAAACACTCGAGCTGTTCTGGCTGAATTGCTGAGTTCGGGTGCCAGTAAGCAAGAGCCTTGGATTGGATTTGAGCAAGAGTACACACTGTTTAAAAACGGACGTCCACTGGGCTGGCCGGAAACAGGCTATCCTGCACCCCAAGGTCCCTACTATTGTGCTGTTGGATCTTCAAAAGTAGACGGCCGTGAATTGGTTGAAGCCCACACAGAAGCCTGTCTTGAGGCGGGTATTATGCTTTACGGGGTCAATGCTGAAGTTATGCTAGGTCAATGGGAATTTCAAATTGGTTACCGTGGCTTAAGTACTGAAAGTGCTGATCCTCTGAATGTGGCTGATCATTTATGGTTGTCACGGTGGTTGCTGTATAGGCTTGGCGAAGAATTTGATACTGCCATTTCTCTAGATAACAAGCCGGTAAAGGGTGACTGGAACGGTGCTGGGCAACATACCAATTTTTCGACCAAAGCGATGCGCGATCCAGCTGATGGCATTAAAAGCATCGAAAAGGCTGTCGAGCAACTCAGCCAGGCCCATGAGGCGCACATTGCCGTTTACGGTGTTGGAAATGAATACCGCCTGACTGGATTGCATGAAACATGTGATATCAAGCAGTTCCGTCATGGGGTTGCAGATCGCGGGTGTTCGGTTCGTATCCCCAGAAGTGTCGCTATTGCTGGTTACGGATATCTTGAAGACCGCCGGCCTGGCGCCAATGCGGATCCTTATGAAATTGCTTCCGCGCTGGTAAAAACCATTTGCCTTTCTGAGCATTCCACCAAGCAAAACGGTAAAATGCCTGAAAAAGTAACAGCCTAGAAGCTTATATCAGACAACTTAATATGTATTGGTCCCATGAAACGCACCCCGAAGCATCTGTTGCAACTCGGTTTCGTTTTCAGAATTTGCCAATGCATCTTCTGGTTTGATTAAGTTGTTTTTTACAGCAAGGTATAAAGAGTGATTCAGGCTTTTAATGCCTTCAAAGGCTGAGCTTGTTAGCAGTTGGTAAATTTCTTCGGTTTGCTCTCGAATAACATAATCTCTAATGGCTGGCGAAACCAGCATTATTTCTGCAACGGCGATTCGGCCACGCCCTTCGTTTCTTTTAACCAACCTTTGGGATAGTGTCCCCTGCAATACTTGCGCAACTTGATGCCTGATGGCATCGCGTTCATAAGGTTCAAACGCGTTGATAATTCGATGTATGGTTTGTACAGAATCTGTTGTATGCAGTGTTGAATAAACCATATGCCCTGTTTCTGCCGCATGAAGTGCTGCAAGCATGGTTTCTCTGTCGCGCATTTCACCAATCAGAATTACGTCAGGGTCCTGCCTTAATGCGTATTTAATACCATTTGGAAAAGTATCTGTATCAATCCCCAACTGCCGTTGTGTGACAACGGACTGCTTACTTCTATAAACATATTCAACCGGATCTTCCAAGGTAACAATATGTTTCTTCTGCTCAAGATTGATCGTATTCAACAACGCTGCCAAAGTCGTACTTTTGCCTGACCCTGTGGGGCCAGTCACCAGAACCAGGCCCTTGTGAAATTCTGCCAATTTTCGCACAACCGAAGGATGGCCTAATGTTTCTATTTCCGGGATATCCAGGGTAATTAAACGCATCACCAAACCAACTTGTCCCATCTCATAGAATAAGTTGACCCGAAACCGGCATAACTCGTCCATCATAAAGCTAAAATCAAAGTCAGTCTTATTTCTTAGCCGGGGAACAATCCTGTCAGGAATAATTTTTTTGATAAACAGCTGTAATGCTTCCTCAGTCAATGCAGGAATTTTAGTAATAATCATGTCCCCATCTTTGCGCAGAACTGGCGGTAAACCCACCCTTAAATGGATGTCAGAAACCCCTTGTGCGATTGCCATTCTTAAGAAATTATCTAAATCCAGCATTTTTTTCCAACCTAAACTCCAAATCTTGCCCCACGCTACTACCAAGCCTTCCTATTTTAAAATTCTTTCCCTTTCAATGAATCATCCG
>JBCDLA010000049.1:0-20597 GCA_038745945.1 Cyanobacteria bacterium P01_H01_bin.74
AGAAACTTGGGGTGTGGAAAGCCTGAATAGTCGAATTCGCCACTACCTGGCTCGATTCAGACGGAAAACCTTCTGTTATTCAAAAGCTTTGCACATGGTACAGGCCACAGTGATGCTCTTCTTTACACCAAACTGGGAAACTTATCTATGCTAAATGACCAATGCCAAATTAAGAGCAAAACAAAATCAGACTCATTATTTGTTTTCTGCCTGATAATTGCCTTGGGGCTGATCTGCGTTTCTTTTATAGAGCAACTGGTAAACCAGCAGTAACGCTTGTTGGGCAAACCCCTGTTTTATTGTCTGACGCGAAAGTTGGGGATGAAGCGTGATTTGATGACAAGCCGCTTCGGGCATGCTGTTGTTTTCAGGGACGTTTTTAGAACTGTTTTCAGAAATGGGGTCTGAGAAAACCACGGCGACCCAGGCGGTCCCCACCGGTTTTTCAGCAGTACCACCGGATGGCCCGGCAATGCCTGTAATTGCCAGAGCAACATCGGTTTGACTGAGTTTGAGAATGCCCTGGGCCATTTCTAATGCCACTGCCTTGCTAACCGCTCCTTCCCTCTCAAGGGTTTCGGCTGAAACCCCCAAAACGCTTGTTTTTTCGGCATTACCGTACGCCACACCGTTAAAAACCGTCACAGCACTGCTGCCAGGAACATCCGTTATCAAGCTGCTGATAAGCCCACCCGTGCACGATTCGGCAATACTCAGACGGTGTCCTGCGTTTTTTAACCTTGTACAAAGTGCAGCTGCCAGCATGGTATCCGGGTTGTACAAGTGCGCATGGCCAGTTAAATCCGTGTCAAAAGGAAGAACGTATTTCAGAAAAGCCGCTTTGATTTTCGCTGTGAAAGCATTAAGGTCTTGGCTGGCTGTTCTCATTGCTTCTGGGCTTGAATTGCTGTGGGTTTGTATTTCAAGACGAATAATTTTACTGGTGACATAGGTTGCATAAGAAAATTCTGGGGAAGTCTTACCTTTAGACCTGTTTGGATCATTCTCATCCACATGCCGATGCAGCGGATGCTTTTTTAAATAATCGGCTTTAAAGTAATTAGTCAGACGACTGACCAGTTCAGATTCACCCAGTCCGGTTAAATACAGCGTAGAAAAAATGGGCTGTGTTCTGACAGGCTGATATTGTTCAAACCATTCACCAATTAATCCAGCCGCGGCTGGCCACATGGCCTCCAACTCTCGTGGTACACCGGGAAAAGCCAGTAAAATGCTTTGGCTGTTGCTGTAGGTTATTCCCGGAGCTGTTCCCACCGGGTTGTTAAAAAATGTGCACCTCTCTGGTCGCCGGGCTTGCCTGCGGTTAATGATTGCCATCGCCATGTTTTTTTCCTGAAAAATTCGTTCAATTTTCGAAGCCATTTCCAGATCTTCGACCAAAGGGAAATTTAGTGTCAGTGCCAAGCCTTCAGCGGTCAAATCGTCATCGGTGGGGCCCAGCCCACCAGTCAGAATAACGACTGTATGGGTTTCCAGGCAATGTTTGACGGTTTTGGCAATGGCTGCAATCTGGTCCTGAACAACAGCATGACTTTCTACGGCAATGCCCAGTGCTGTCAGTTGGAGGGCAATAAAAGCAGCGTTTGTGTTGACAACTGAACCGTTGAGGACCTCATTGCCAATGGCCACTATGGCGGCAGAAGACGGTGTGTTGTGCATGGTTTTGGATAATACGGGTCAATCGCTAAAGCTGTTGCGTGATTGACTGAACAGCATGGATGTTTTTTGATGACAATTAAATCGTACATTTACCAATTGGGTCTTTGCTCGGTTTGTGGTAAATTTTTATTGTATAAACTTCATAGAAAAATGGAGTGAGTCTTTTTTAGAAGGCTCATTTTTTTATAAGATTTTTTTTCATTTTTATAACACTTTTTTCATTGTTTTTTTGTAACGTCTTTGTAACTTTGAAAGTGAATCAAGGCATTAAGGCATCAAGCAAGTAACAAAGTAAATAAAAGCAAACAACGTTATGGCAAAAAAATCCACTTCAAAATTAAATTTTTCCCCAACAGAGATAGAAACCATTGAATCTGCTGCCCTGGCCTGCATTGAGAAAAAACTACAGTCTGAAGCCCTGTTGCAAGATTTAAAGTCGCAAGATTTAAAACTGATTGACTGTGTTTTTGAAAAAGAGCATTCAAGTTGGTTTCTTCGTGTTTATGTTGACAACAACGCCGGCATTACACTTGATCAGTGTGCGACCGTCAGCCAGTCTATTGATGAGCCCATTGAGCAGGTGATGGATCAACTGCCATTTGCAAAAGACATTGCCTACAGTCTGGAAGTCAGTTCACCGGGATTGTTTCGGGCACTTAGAAAACAGCGGGAGCTGCCGTTTTTTCTGGGGAAGCCCATTCGAGTTGAGCGGCTGGCTGCTGATGCAAAAAGCAATCCGGCTGGGAAAGAAGAAAAAAAATGGCCCAGAAAACACCAAAAGACAGCAACTTTTCTGCCAGGCGCTATACTTCAATCGTCAGGGATGCTGGCTTCGTATGTGTTACCAGAAAACAGTCAGGAAGAGGGCACTGTATTGCCCCAGTCCTCAGTAATAGGAACCAAGCTTTACATTCAGGTTAAAGACACGGACGATCCGGTGGCCTATCTGTTAACAGAAGAGGATGCTGTTTTTTTAAATCACACCATCCATCTGCCTAAAGATCCCGATTTAGACAACGCAAATCCAGACAATCTGGGCCCCAATAATCACGATGCAGGCAATTCTCATACAAGCAATGCCGGTGTCTGTGAAACTGAGCCAAATATTGGCTGAAGTACACCCCCAGGAACAGATTAACTAGAATCAGGGCAATGATTGCCATTCAGGTCAACAATTTAAACCCCTTAAAAAGCCAATAATTTAAATAATTAAAAAACTAAAAAATCAAAAAGCAAAAAAAGAAATAAGAATACAGGAGTTGTCATCAAATGATTAAAGTTGGATCAGCCATTATTGAACACGCCGATCAGCTGGAGCGCGAACGGGGAATTCCTAAAGATGTCATTATTTCTGCTTTAAAAGAAGCTATGCTTGCTGCTTACAAACGGTATGCCAAACTGGAAACCCTGCACTGCATGGATTGCCAGCTGAATGAACGAACCGGTGAAATCGGCATTTATGAAATGCGGAAAGTTGTTAACCGGATTACCCCTGAAGAAGACTGGGAAATGGATGAGCTGGGCAACCTGATTCCCGCTGATCTGGAAATTTTGCTGGAGGATGCCCGAAAAATTAAACCCGATGTTGAGTTGGACCAGGTGCTTGAAATTGAGGTTACCCCGACAGAATTTGGTCGGATTGCGGCACAATCGGCCAAGCAAGTGATTATGCAGCGGATTCGTGAAGCCGAAAAAATGCTGGTACAAAAAGAATTCCAGGAAAAACAGGGCATGGTTACAACCGCCATTGTTCAGCGCATAGAAGGCCGGAATGTGATTGTCAACATTGGGAAATCGGAAGCTGTTTTGCCCCCCAAGGAACAATTGCCGTCTGAGTACTACCGGGTGGGCAACAAGTTGCGGGTCTATGTGCTTGGCTTGAAAGATTCAGGCCGTGTGCCACAAATTATTGTTTCACAAGCGCATCCGGCGATGGTTCGGGAAGTTTTTGAGCTGGAAGTTCCAGAAATTGAAGACGGCCTTGTTGCCATTAAAAGCATTGCCCGAGAGGCGGGGTATCGGACAAAAGTGGCTGTGGTTTCGCTTGACCCTGATGTGGATGCGGCAGGGGCCTGTATTGGCAGTCGGGGTAGCCGGATTCAAGCCATTGTGAACGAATTAAAAAATGAAAAAATTGACATTATCCGTTGGTCAGAAAACCCCATGGAATTTATTGTCAACGCCCTGGCCCCTGCTAAAATTATTCAGGTCTTTTTAATACACATTGACGCGCACCAGGTGAAATCGGTGGTGGTCGTGCCCGATGACCAATTGTCGCTGGCCATTGGCCGGGAAGGTCAGAATGTTCGTTTGGCTGCTAAGTTAACCGGATTTAAGCTGGACATAAAAAGCATTACAAAGGTGGAAGAAGAAGGCGGACTTGCTTACTTTGAAGAGCTGGCTTCCCGTGTGCCGGAGTTGCCGCCTGAAGAGCAGCAACCCATGGTGGATGAGGATGGAAACCCCCTGCCCCAAGAGCCTTCTTCTGAAATGGATGAGGATGGAAACCCCCTGCCCCAAGAGCCTTCTGCTGAAATGGATGAGAACGGAAATCCTCTGCCCCAAGAACTTTCTTCTGAAGCGGATGAAAGTAATATGGAAACAACGGCTGTATCAGAAAACAGCGCGGCTATTTCTCCTGAAGGTGTTTTTTCTGAAGCAGACAGCCTTGAAAATGAAGACGCAACCGCCGATCATGCTTCTGAGGAGATGAATGCTCCCGCTGATGAACTGGCTGAACCAGATTTAGATGGCGTGCATGGCGATGATCAAGGTGCTGATTTTCAAGATGCGGTGGATGCTGTTGATTCCCCGGAGGACTCTTCAACCGAAGATGCTACTCACGCGGATGAGTCTGCTGAAAACACGGAAGATGCTGCCGTTACATTGGACGATCAAGCAGCAATGCAATCTGAAGATCGCTTGGTAACTGAAGAAACTGAAAACCAGGCTGACGCGGCTGAAGAAGTGGAGAAAACACCTGCTGTTGAATAGTTTTCGCCGTTGTATTGCTTGCAGGCAGCTTTTTCCGAAAATGTTATTGCTGCAGTTAACAGCAAAGTGTATGCCTTACACCAAGCAAATTGTTTTTTCTCTGAATCACAACCCAGAATACCAAGGCCGCTCAGCCTATGTCTGCAAAACCAAGGAATGCCTTGAAATTTCGCTAAAAGCCCGGAAATTTGAGCGGTCATTGAAAAGAAAGATCCCGGGTGATATAGTAGAAGCCCTGAATGTAATGTTGAAAGGATTCTCCTGATTGTGCCAGCACCGCGAGTAAGAGTGCATGAAGTTTCAAAGATCATTGGCCTCAGCAATGCTGAGGTTATCAAGATTTTAACCCATGAGATGGACACGCCTGTAAAAAGTCATTCCAGCACAATCGATCAAGAAACTGCTGAAAAGCTGATTAAGACCTTTAAAAAATCACCTGGACAGGCTGAGCCTCAAGCCTCAAAAACACCGGCGAAGCCCGAGCCTCAAAAGCCATCCGCTCAAAAATCAGCTCAAAAAAAAGAGACACCAACGCAAGATAAAACGCAAAACAAAATTCAGCCCCCTCCCCAGCCTGCTGCAAGCATTGCCTTTGAGAAGCAAAAACCTGAAACAGAATCGAACAAAGCGGGTGCAGCTTTTCAAAAAACGCAGGAAAAAACAAATGACTTAAAAAATTCCCTGCCCTCCCGAGCACCAGGGGCTGGTGGATATTCTGCCAAATCTTCGACTTTAGGTACTAACCCTGCTGCTGCTCAAAATACTGGCCAGCAACGGCAACAAACCTCGCAAGCAAAACCGTCGGTAGCCAATAACAATCAAAATTCGGTGATTAAACCGGCACCTCCCAGTAAACCGCCTGAACCCCAAGTCAAGCGGACTGCCTTAAGTGCAACCCCTTACACTGGTCATGCCAGTCCAGCCCAAAGACCGCCCACTGCATCGACCCAGCCCAACAGGCAAAACAATGCAACACCGATTAATACTTACAAACCAGGGCAGCAGTCAAGTCGAACCAATTTGTCTTATCGCGGTGTAAAAACCCATGACAACGCCTCCCCATACGCCGATTCCAGAAACCAAGGAACATCACAACCTGGAAACCGTCCGCCTCAAAACCGGACCGGTAATACTTTTAAGCCATCTACTGAACCGGGTAACAGTGCTTTACCCGTTAGAGACAGAAGCTTTACCCCGCAGAAAGACAATAACGGCCCAATTAGAGAGACCTCAACAGATGGTAGACGTGGTCGGAGTGACGGAAAACGTCGGAAAGATGACAGTTCTTCAGATGACAACCGGGACAGCAAAGGCAAATTCGCTTTAAACCATGGTACTTCTTACAAGCCCGGTGGTTCTTCAAATGCGCCGCATCGTTCTCTGCGTTCAGGCAGGCACACGTCTAAAGCAAAACTGGCGCACAAAGAAAAACTGATTGAAGAAGAAACAGCCAAGGAAGCACTACCTAAAATTGTGACGCTGGAAGAGGCCATTATTGTTCGTGATTTGGCACACAAGCTGCATATTAAAGATACCGAATTGATTAAACACCTGTTTATGAAAGGCATGATGGTTACAGTTAATCAGGTGCTTGATTTGGATTTTGCCAAAGGTATTGCCAGAGAGCTTGATTATGAGGTTATTGAATCGACAGAAAATACATTTGAAGGCGAGTATGCCCACTTGGGAGACAACAAAGACAACAAGCTGGATGCTTCAAAGTATAAAAACCTTCAAAGTCGCTCACCGGTAATTTCAATTATGGGCCACGTTGATCATGGAAAAACCACGCTGCTGGATTCCATTCGGGAAACCCGCAACAAAGTGGTTGATTCAGAATCAGGTGGGATTACCCAAAGCATTGGTGCCTACTGTGTGGAAAAAAATGATGAGCGCATTGTTTTTCTGGATACGCCAGGTCACGAAGCCTTTACATCGATGCGGTTGCGTGGGGCACAATCCACAGATATTGCGGTACTGGTTGTTGCCGCAGATGATGGCATTATGCCGCAAACCATTGAAGCCATAAACCATGCCAAAGTTGCCAAAATTCCAATTATTGTGGCTGTTAATAAAATTGATAAAGAAAATGCCGATCCAGATCGTGTTTTAACGCAATTGTCAGAATATGGGTTGTCACCTGAAAAATGGGGAGGCGACACGCTGACTGTAGAAATCAGTGCACTGCAGAAACTTGGGATTGATGATCTGCTGGATTCAATTTTGCTGGTTGCTGAATTGCTTGAACTAAAAGCGGATGCTACTGTTGCAGCCAATGGCGTGATTATTGAAGCCCAGCTTGATAAGCGCACAGGACCTATTGCTACCATTTTGGTGCAGAATGGCACACTTGCTGTCGGCGATAATGTTCTTATTGGGTCTGTTGGTGGGCGGGTTCGTGCCCTTATTGATGATTTTGGCAAACGAATTACCAGTGCTGGCCCGGCAACACCTGTTGAAATACTGGGTTTAAACGGAGTTCCCAATGCTGGAGAACCGTTTGAAGTGATTAAAAATGACAAGGCGTTCAAGCAAAAACTGGCGGATTATCGACAAAAAGAACGTGAAGAACGGATTGGCGTGACGCGATCAGTGAGCGCAGGCTTTAGTGGAAAATCTGAGATTGAAGCGGAAAATTCGGTTCAGGAAAGCCAATTTAACCTTCTGGTAAAAGCAGATTCTCAAGGCTCCTTGGAAGCTGTTGTTGATATCTTGCAGCAAATGACCAATGAAGAAGTTAAAATTAATATTGTTCACAGCGGTACAGGCGACATTTCTGAGGCAGATGTGATGCTTTCTTCTGCTGCCAATGCCCTCATTATTGGTTTTAACAGTAGGCCCGATAGCAATGCCCAAAAGTTGTCTGAGACTGAAAATGTTTCAATACGTCATTATGATGTGATTTACCATATTGCCGAAGATATTGAAAAATGGGTGCTGGGTCAACTCAGTCCAGAAACTGAAGATGTTCTTTCTGGAACTGCAGAAGTCAGGCAGCTGTTTAAAGTTGGTAGATCGGCTGTCATAGCTGGCTGTATGGTGGTTTCTGGTAAAGTCTTTAAAAACGCAAAAGCTGTGGTTCTTCGAGACAGTAGTGCCGTGTTTAATGGTACTGTTTTCAATTTGAAACGTTTTAAAGATGATGTTAAAGAAGTAGCCTCTGGTTTTGAGTGTGGCATTTCATTTGAACGGTTTCAGGATATACAAGAAGGTGATGTCATTGAAGTCTACACGACCAAGTCTTTGGAACGTACTTCATTCTAGAAGCCTGCTCAAATATTAAGATGCCTTCTCAATCAGAGAACTTATTAGCTGAGAGTACTTATGCCAAACAAAAAAACTTTTTCTCGTGTAGACAGAATTCGTAAAGCCATTTCCCGTGAATTTGATGATATTTTAAGAAATGACATCAAAGATCCTGCTTTTGTGAACCAACTGATTTCAGTCACTGACGTAACAGTTACCAATGATCTGCGTTATACAACTATTTACCTGAGTATTATGGGGGAAGAAAGCAAGCAAAAACAACTCATTGACTTGTTGACTGAGTACACCCCAAAAATTCGTTATGGATTGGGTAAACGCATTCAATTAAGGCATACGCCTGAAGTGATTATAAAACAAGATACCTCTTTAGAACGCGGGGCACGCATGCTGGAACTGCTAAATCAAATTGCCACAGCGGATACAGAACAGGAAGAAAAGTCTTCAGAAAAAATATTGCAAGAAGACTTAGCAGAAGAGGACTTTCAAGAAGAAAGGGAATAGAAGTAGCCAGTAAAAACATTAATATAATTGACGGATCTTTCAATTTATTTGGTCGTTTCTCCTTTAATATCGCCAAACTGTAAATGCTCCAGTTCTTCAAGGGATTCAATCAGTTCTGCTTTAATTTTATTGCCCACTTCCTCATTCACTTCGCCCTCAAGCACCATCTCACTAGTAACGGTGTGTTTAACTTTTAATAATTTTGCACGGGTTTCAACTTCATCTTTAAATACAAGCAATTCATTTGATAATTGCAACTCATCCAGTGATGCATTCAATTCAGCAATCTCATCGCTAAGCTGCTGATTAATTTTATCTTTGACAACCGGAAACACATGATCCCCCTGGCTTAACGCGGACAGCCGCGAGAGTGCCTGCTGCGCGCCAACAAGGCGTGTTTTCAGTTCCTGGTGCCTGCTGTAGGCTTCTGATGAAGCATTGCTGAAGTTCAGCAGTTTAAGCAACTTGGAAATGGTTGTGCCTTGGAAAACCAGCGTATAGAAAACCACGCCAAAGACCATTAATATAATCAGTTCACGGTATTCTTGGGGAATAATTTCTTTGGGCAGGCTTAACACCAGGGCCATCGATAAAGCCCCCCTTAAGCCCCCCCAGAACAACACGTGCTGCCAGCTCAGTGGAAACAATTTTTTACGGTTTATTTTTCGATTAACATTGATAAAAAATGACGCACCATAAATCATTAGGATACGGGCTAACAGGGTCACTGCAACACCAACAATAACTGCATACCAGTGTTTTTCGTAGTCAAAAACCTGAATATCCAGGCCAATCAGCAAGAATATTAATGAATTCATAAAGAATGCAGCGTATTCCCAGAAACTGGAGATAATCACCCGCGTTGATGCGGTCATCCCCATTTTTTGGCTGAAATTGCCCATTACCAGTCCTGCAGAAACGGAGGCAATTACCCCAGACAAGTGCAGGTGTGGAATTTGACCAGGCACACTAATTGATTCTGCCAGTAAAAATGAGCCGTAGGCAGCAATGGTTGTGAACGTCAACTCCATTAAGTGATCATCAAGCTGTTTGGCAAAGGCTAGAAAACTTGCACCAACCACGGCACCAACCACGGCCCCGCCAACCATGACCACCAAAAACTGAAGGAATGCACTGAGGGCATATTCTTGCAAAACCAATGGTGCTGCCTCTGCCCCCTTTAAAATGAGAACTGCAAGTAACAGTTTGAACAAAACAACCGCTGTGGCATCGTTGCACAAGCTTTCCCCTTCGACCAGAGCAGACAGATAATGATCCAGCTTGAGCTGTTTCATAATCGCCACGACACTGACCGGATCTGTGGGGGCAACCATGGCACCAAAAAGCAGTGAAACCAGAATGGGCAAGCCCAGCAGTGTGTGAAGCACCCATCCAATAAAGCCAATCGAGAAGGTCACCCCTATCGTGGCAAGTATAAGAATAATCCAGGCTGAAGGTTTTAAGTGGGTTAGCTTTAAGTTCCAACTGGCTTCAAACAGCAATGCCGGTAAGAAAATAAATAAAACCAGCTCTTCGGTTAATTCAATGGGGGTCACCAAATTAAAAAAACCGAGGACCAGGCCAACCAAAACCAACGCAACCGTATAGGGGATTTTAATCCACCGAACAATGACGCCCACCACAGAGGCAACACCCATTAATGTAAAGATTGTCTGGACATCCAGTTCGGACGCGTAGGAAATTGCACTCATAATAAAAAATCCATTGGGTTGAAATAATTTATCATATCGTAATAAAAGCGGCTGAGATTTGCGATGGTTGTAACAATCAGTTGCGGGTTATTTGGACGGTTCAGACAGTTTGGCAGCAATCCGTTTTGTTTTTAGTTGGCTGTTGCTAGGGGTTGCGCCCAGCCGTTCAATAACTTTGGTTGCCATACGCTCTTCTTCAAGTTCTTGCTCAAGCTTTCGTTTTTCTTTCTCTAGATCTCGGATGACTGCTTTAAGTCGGTTGATTTCGGCATCTTCTTCTTTAAGTTTAACCGTCCGGCGGTTCACAGCAGCTGTCAATGCCTTCATGGTTGCATCCATCTCATGGGTTGCAGCCGCACTGAAGTTCTGACCTGCTTCCGGGGTTGCACCTGCATGTTTGCAGTGGCGTTTTCTCACTTTAATCTGAGTGGTTTGCCCCTTGGCATAAAAATAGAATTCACCCGGTTTTAACGCCTTAATGGCTGCAAATGAAATGCCCGCTTCGTTGAGGTAAGGCTTTACGGCCTTATAGTCCTGCTCGGATTGAATGCCGCCAAACCAAAACCGGTTGCACTGACTGAGAATATCTTTGTTTAAGCTGGCTGGACGCTGTGTAGCCCACAGGCTGTCTATGGCTCTTTTTCTGCCACGCTTTGCAATTTTCTGGGATGCCTGAACAGGGTCTGCAAGCATTTTTTTGCCGCGCTTCATCGATGGTGTGCCGCCTGTACGCTGCGGGGCGTATATTTGGGCTTCTTCAATAACCAAACGAATTTTTGTTTTATATTTCTGTTCCAGTTGAAATAGTTGATCTGCAATTTTGGCATAAAACTGCTGCTGCTCTTCGTCCATATATTCTGAAAGATCAAAAACGGCAGAAAGCCTGTTTTCAAGCATCGCCTCAAGGTAAAGATCAATGGCGTTTTCATCCAAGGGCAAACTGCCATGATCCCCACCAATAATCAACATGGGGTAACGTTCGGCCAGCGTAAAATGCTCGCCCTCTGGATCAATTACACAGACCAGGCAGCCGTTTTCCAGGGTTTCTTCAAGCAAAACCCCAGTTAAGTATGATTTCCCCATACCCGATGAGGCAAGAATGGCATCACGTTCACCGGTTGCTGCAAAATCGGCGAGTTTCACGCTAAACGTATTAGACACCTGAAGCGCCCGCTTGCCGGCTACAATTTTGTTTTTTAAAAACCTGAACATCCCTTTATTATATGCGATTTTTGGCGATGTAATCAAACGCCATCTTTTGGAGAAAGCCGCATATTTTATTTGTTGGTATTGCCTTATTTGGCATTCAGGTCAATCACAAAGCGGTATTTAATGTCATTGTTTTGCATCCGGGTGTATGCTGTATTAATTTCACCCGAGGGAATCACTTCCACTTTTGCACCAATGGCGTGATCTGCACAGAAATCAAGCATTTCTTGAGTCTCTTTTAGTCCGCCAATCAATGAACCTGCAATACTGCGCCGAGAAAAAACCATTGTTCCTGTGTTCAAGCCGGTCGTCAACGGATCAATGGCCCCAACCACACACATTGTGGCATCAACTTTCAATAAAGCCATGTAAGGGTTAATATCGTGGCCCACCGGAATGGTATTCAGCAGAAAATCAAATGTTCCTGCCCAGCTTTTCATAGCTGCCTCATCCTTTGAAAGCAAAACCTCATCAGCACCCAGCAGCTTGGCATCTCTACCCTTACTCTCAGAGGTTGTAATCATCACCACTTTTGCCCCCATTGCATGTGCAAACTGAATGCCCATATGCCCCAGTCCACCCAGACCAATCACGCCAACCACATCACCAGGTTGAATATTCCAGTGCTTCAACGGTGAATATGTGGTAATGCCTGCACACAGTAAGGGTGCAACCGATTGCCGGTCAAGGCTTTCAGGAACACGCAAAACAAAGCTTTCTTTAACAACAATTTGGGTTGAATAGCCACCGTACGTTATGCCGTCTGCAGGCGTTTCACTGCCGTAGGTGAGTGTAAATCCATTTAAACAGTATTGCTCAAGATGGTTAGCACAACTGGGGCAATCCCCACAGGCATCCACCAGGCAACCCACTCCAACAGAATCGCCGACTTTAAATTTGGTCACAGCATTGCCCACTGCAAGCACACGTCCCACAATTTCATGGCCGGGAACCATTGGGTAAATCGACATGCCCCAATCATTATTCACCATATGAATATCACTGTGGCAAATGCCGCAATACTCAATCTCAATCTGAACATCATCGAGATTCAGGGGACGCCTGGTAATGGCAAGGGGTTGGACCGATTCGCCCGCAGACTGAACGCCAAATGCATTAACACGGGTTCTGTTTGCCAGGTCTAACACCTTGCCGGGGTGTGCAGAAAGGTCGGTTGTCATGATCAAAATCCTTTGATTTATGATTTTATGCTTCTATATTAAAGCGGGACATTGGTTTGGGTCTTTTTTTGCTCAGAAAAGTATTATTTAATTTTACATTCATTAGAAAACTCAGCAAAAAGCAATGATTCTCCGTTTTGCTCTATTAGATTCAGCTCTATTAATGGGGTATCAGGTAGGATTGCCTAAATCCTACTGAATGCAAAATTTTTTTATTCTGTGTAGCCAATAAGTGAGCTGTAAAGATTACGATAAGCCCGTTGAACCAAAACCACCTTTGCGATCAGTCGTTTTATCAATGGCATCAGCCAATACCCATTGTATTGGCAACAATTTTGCAAACAACATTTGAGCAATACGCTCGTTCGGTTCAATGGCATAAGATGCTTGAGATAAATTAACCAAAGCCACTTTCACTTCATCCCGGTAGTCGCTGTCAATGGTGCCAACACCGTTGATTAAAGTAATCCCGTGTTTGATAGCCAAACCGCTACGGGGTCTTAATTGGCACTCATAACCTTCTGGGATCATCAAAACAAGACCGGTTGGAATAAGGGCACGCTCTAAAGGACCTATACTTACTGGAGCGCTTATTGCAGCGCGAATATCCATTGCCGCTGAGCCAGGTGTCGCATAATGAGGCAGTATATCTGGTGCATGGGGAAGACGGTAAACAGGTACAACAACCCCTTCTGTAGAAATTATTTTAGACTCAAAGTCTTTTTCAGCTTTGGCTTGAGACAACATTGCTATTAAAAGCTCCGTTTGCTAAACAATGATTAAGCGACAACAGGTTCTTGTTGGAAGGCCGCACTCACAATGGCGATAAAACTATCCGCTTCTAAGCTTGCTCCACCAACCAAGGCCCCGTCAATATCAGGTTGGGCAAACAACTCATCGGCGTTACTGGCTTTGACACTGCCGCCATAAAGAATACGTAAACGCTCAGCAACGCCTGAATCAAACTGGGATCGTATTAATGCACAAACACGGTTGGCTTCTGCAGCATCGCAAACTTTCCCTGTTCCAATTGCCCAAACAGGTTCATAAGCAATCACCAGATTACAAAGCTTATCTGGATGATTTAAGTCAGCTTTTGCAGCAACAGCTGACAAAACGGCATTTATTTGTCGGATAACAACCTGATCGGTATTTCCAGATTCACGTTCTTCTAACGTTTCACCCACACAAACAATAGGGACTATCCCCTGTTCAAATGCAAAAAGCGTTTTTTCTGCCACAGCATCGTCACTCTCATTAAAATACTGTCTGCGTTCACTATGACCCAAAATTACTGTATTGACCCCAATGTCTTGCAGCATTAATGCAGAAACTTCACCTGTATAAGCCCCATGCGAGTAAGCACTCATATTTTGAGCAGCAATAGCAATCTGTAAGGTCGTCCATGATTTGGCCTGGTTAACGAGTGTGTATAAGCTGATATAAGATGGCGACAAAATCAGCTCAGGAAACCCTGCTTGCTTCATTGTTTCTGGCTTGTTAGAAAAGCGCTGGGTTAATGCATCGGTAAAAGCATTAAAAAATGCTTGGGTCTCACCAATGGTTTTATTCATTTTCCAGTTACCAGCAATTATAGGTTTTCGCATAACAGTCCTCATCTGCTTAAATCGCCTGAAAAAAGTGCACTGCAAGAACGTTCCTCACAGTGCACTGTAAAGTATTAAACCGTTACAGGAAGGCGCTCGCCAACCATTTGGGTTAACTCAGCCAGCCGGTTGCTGTAACCCCATTCGTTGTCATACCAGCCAATAACTTTCAGCATCTTATCATCGACAACCTGGGTAAATTCAGGATCAAATATACAGCTGTGCGGATTTCCAACAAAGTCTCGACTCACCAATGGTTTGTCTGAATATTCAAGAATATTTTTTAACTCATTATTAGCAGCTTGCTTAAATGCAGCATTGACTGATTCAATGCTGACCGACTTTTCTGTGATTAACGTTAAGTCAGTTAAGCTGACATTGGGGGTCGGGACACGCACCGCAAATCCATTCAGCTTGCCTTTAAGTTGAGGCAAAACAAGACCAATGGCTTTTGCTGCACCAGTTGAAGTTGGAATCATACTTTGTGCCGCTGATCTGGCCCGACGCAAGTCTCTGTGGGGGGCGTCAAGCAAGCGCTGATCACCAGTGTAACTGTGAATGGTTGTCATCAACCCGGAAACCACCCCAAAGTTTTCAAGCAGAACTTTGCCAATAGGGGCCAAGCAATTGGTTGTGCAGCTGGCATTTGAAATAATATGATGTTTTGTTGGATCATAATCGGCTTCATTAATACCCAGGGCAAGTGTGATGTCTTCATTTTTTGCAGGAGCACTAATAATAACTTTTTGTGCGCCAGCTTCAATGTGTTTTTTCGCAACAGTCGCGTCAGTAAACAAGCCCGTTGCTTCAATCACAATGTCAACACCGGTTTTCTTCCAAGGCAAATTAGCAGGGTCTTTTTCAGCAAATACCTGAATCTGTTTGCCATCAATCAACAACCCATTTTCATTGGCTTCAACTTCACCAGGGTAAATACCCATTGTTGAATCGTATTTAAACAAATGTGCCAATTGTTCTGGTGTTGTTAAATCATTAATAGCCACAATATTTAGGTCAACACGAGAGTTGGATAGGGCTGCGCGTAAGCACATACGCCCAATACGACCAAATCCGTTAATTGCAATTTTTGTCATCGTGAGTGCTTCCTTCCGTTTTTAAGCAAAAATGTTTTGCAAACCTGACTAGACAGTAAATTCTTTCATAATTTCAGTCACACGGCTCGAAATCGACAGTGCCTCATCCATTGGGCGTTGCCACATGTTCCGGCCAAAGATAAGGCCATTACCGCCAGCAGCCATGCCTTGCCTGACCTTAAGAAAGAGCTCGTCATTGGTAATTTTACTGCCGCCAGAAAACACAACCAGTGTTTTACCGGCGGCTTTTACAGCCCTGCCAATGGCTTCTTCTTCGGTTAACTTTAGTGTGTTGTAAGGCGCAGGGCTGTTTTCTATACCTGGGGCGTCAACTTTTGGGTAATTAATTTTGACAACATCAGCACCAACCTCACAGGCAACCCGTGCAGCATACTCTATTGCATATGGACTGTCCTGGCCACCATTGGCTTTTACAGCAGAGCCCCGTGGATAAGCCCAAATGATAATGGGCATGCCATAACGTTCAGCCTCTTTTCGAATACCGCAGAACTGTTCAATATCAATATCTTGAGAAGGGGATCCCACATACAGCGTGTAGCCAATGGCATCGGCTCCAAGCCGAACAGCATCTTCCACGGTTCCGGTACACGTTGAAAATGCGTTATCCGATGAAGGCAGGTTGGTTTTACCATTCAGCTTCAAGACCAGGGGAACTTTACCTGCATAAGCTTTCAAGTATTTTTCAGCAAGGCCAATATGTACCGCGATTGCTGAATAATTCCCGTTCAAAGCAAGCTGAAACTGAAAATTGGGGTCTGCACAATCTGGGTTTTCAAAAAAATCAACAGGCCCATGCTCAAGCCCTTGGTCAATAGGCAAAAACATCATTGTGCCATTGCCTGGGCCATGTTGATACATAAGCCGGTGCAAACGGGCTTTTTTACCAGTTGATAAATGTTCAAGGTCAGAGAGTTTTAGTGGTGTAATTTTTTCTGTTAATGTGGTACTTGACATGGGTGTCACTCCTTTTTAGCCGTTATTTAATTGGGGACTTATGCTGATAAGCAATAATAGATTTGATTAAAGCAAGTTATGTTTGGGTTGTCTTAGCTTATAGATGGTTGTAATTAATGCTTCTAAAGCACTATTAACTTGTTTAGAAACGAAGCATATCATCAAAACACACAAAACAAAAACAAAACACGTAAAGCGAAAAAACTCAAAAGATAAATTCTGCCTCAGATAACCCCAAAACTTAAGCATACAATACAATTTAATTCTTATATGTAACAAACTTGTTAAAGTTTAACATCAAGAAATGAAAGCACTGTTTTTATGCAAGTAGAAGAAACTAAACTTCAAAGTAGGGAATATTTAAATTAGGGATAAATAATCTGTCAGTTGTTTTAAATCTGATGCTAAACAAATAGTTTAAGCTTTGGAATAAAGCCAACTTTATGACCATATTTTCAGGAGAGGCTTATGCGGCAAGGTCGAAATAGCCGAGGGAATGCACGTCAAGGTGGTTCTCAAAGACCTACAGAACCCGCTGTAGGAAATGGGAAACGTGCCCCTCAAAACATAGAACGCCAGTTGGGTTTACAATATGCAGCTGTATTGCAAAACAGTCAGAAAGCACCGGATGTTTACAAAGATGCGAAACAGGTTATTGATGCGTCTTTAGCAATTATGGGCTTCTGTAACCGGGTTGCTTTTGAATTTAAAAACAATCTGAAATCATCAAAAGCAGACAATCAATCAGACCCAGAACAACCTAACAGCACCCAAGAGAAACGGTTCTATTGAGAATGTGTGTAGTTTACAGGCTGAAAAATTCGCATTTTTTCAAAGTCAACATCGCGGTCTCCCCCACCTGGGAAAAAGCTTAAGCCAAAGTAAGACCGCTTTCTCACCACATCATACGATAAATTCATCTTCACTTCTTTGGGGCCAACAAGCATAAAAAGTGAATTTCCAGTAAAAAGTGAGTCTGTTGCATTATCTCGCCTTAAACTCATGTTGCTTCGCATACCAAGCGTCAAAAAATTGTTGACTTTGAAAGCATTATTTAATACTAAGTTCTGCCTGCCTTGATAGTATGAGTCAAAAACAAACGGTGTTTCACCCGAAGAGCCTGCATAGTAGTATTGAAGCCTTGCATTGTAGCGGTCACCCAAATGAATATTCATTGTTGGACCACCACGAAGCAGTGCCGCACCATCGCCATTTGTATACCCTGATAGAATTGCATCAGCCCGCATCCCAAAATCTAGTAAATCCCCAAATTTGAACAAGGGTGCTGTATTAACCAGTCGGGCTTGTAATTGCACACGGCCAAGCTGATCGGGATTATCCCCCTTGGCTTCCACAAAAAAATCTTCTTCAAACGTTGGGAAAAATTCGTCTTTATACCACCCAACACTGCTATGTCCATCCAATCTAAACTGGCTAAATTCTGCAAGATTTCTGGTGTCATAGGCCATAATGCCGTATCCGGGGCGCTCATACCCGATAAACCCATTAATATAGTCTTCATTGGCAGAAAATCTAATCTGCGTTTTGCCATCCCCCAATTTACGGTTTGCAAGAACAACAGGCTGTCCTACACGTGAGCTGTAACCAGCGTCAATAAAAGTCTTTGGGTCGCGGTAATGCACAATGCCACCAATCCCCGCGCCAATGCCGTTATCTTCAAAGCTGGCACCACCACGGGAGCGTCTGCCACCACCGCCATAGCTAATTAGTGGAGAGAACCGAATAGATCCGTGATCACCGGCTCTAAAATCCCACCCGGGTCCGTAGTAAAAACCACCATAATCTGCATCAAAACCAATGTCTGGCCCCAGGTATTGCAAATCACCACTGGGCTGGTCAAATGAGAACTCGGCGCTGGGCAATGTTAGTATTTTTCTATTTTTCGCATAGACGGCAGGCCAGCGGCTGACAACACGATTAAATCCGCTTTTATAACGCTGTACGTCCAACTCTTTTATTTTAAAAGTAAAAATACTTTTTTTTGGGTTGGCAGCTTGCGGGGAAGCAGATTCTGATAAGACGACTGGACTTGAAGCTTTCTGATTGGCTGTGCTTGAAGGGGTAATCAGTGCTTGGTGCGCATTCCCCAATGCCGTAATGTCTTCGTCATGAACAAATTCATTTCTCGCGGTTGCAGTATTTTTATTCAGTTGATTTTCACCAGCCGGGCTTAACTGTCCCCCAAGCAATAGGCTAGGGGTGAGTATAATTTTTCCATTTTCATATTGAACGTAGTTTTTGTTAACAATCGCCTCTCTGGCATCAAGTCGCACCTGAGAAACACTGGTTTCATAATCATTAATGAGTGCCGACTGTCTGGTTAAATCAATTTTTGCATAACTGCCATAAGTTTTCTGGCCTTGATTGATAATCACAACACTGCCTTCAGCAATGGCGATGTTTTGATTTTGATCGTATGTTAACTGATCGGTGTAGAGTTCTGAATTTTGTTCAGAAATAATCATGTGAACAGCACCAGTAGCAACATAAACGTCTCTGTCTTTGTCATAATTTAATTTGTCACTGTCAATATCAACCATCACAGCCCTTGCCTTAACAGGACGTTGTGCTGCTTCTGGTTCAGAATTGTCTAAGATGCCTTCTTTTGTTTGAATGGCAGGCTGCAACTTAGAAGAGTTTTTGGCTTGCCTTTGTCGTTTTTGTTTTTTTAGCGTTTTTTCCAGGTCAGCGCGCTTTTTTTTGTTCTCTTTTTCTGTTCGCGCTGCTTCGGCAAATGCGTTTACTGGGGTAAATCCCGATTGCGTATTCATTAAAATCGAAGCCGCAGGATCGTTAATCAGTTGTGCAAAACCAACTTGCTGGCTCACCATGATGACAGCAATTAAGCACAGCACTTTTGTCAGCAATTGCTGAGGTTGAGCGAATAAAGTGAATAGAGGGAATAAATAAGTTGAAAATTGTTGGTGCATAAATTTTGTCAGTTTTTTTAATGCGTGATAAGGGCGCCTGATTGATGAAAGAAATTAATTTTTATCTTTACATTTTCTTTAGAACAATTGATAGTAGTTTACCAAACATTAAATTGAAGTGCCAATCAATTTAATAAAGATATTGCTTATAAACACTCTTCAAAGGTAGGGCTTTGGGTTAACAGGAACCCCGTTCACACGAATTTCAAAATGCAAGTGCGGTCCTGTAGAATACCCGGTTGATCCTTCCAGGCCAATAACTTGCCCTTTTGAAACCGTTTTTCCTTTCGAGACCTTTCTAACAGCCAGATGGCCATACAATGTAACATAATTTTTACCATTGCGATTGCCATGATTAATCATCACAGCGTTGCCGTATCCCCCTTTCCAGCCAGAAAAAATAACCGTACCCCCGTCACTGGCTTTAACAGCACCCCGGTTCGGTCCGGCAATATCAATGCCTGTGTGTGTAATTCGGCGTTTCCGTATGGGGTGAAACCGCGTTCCAAATCCAGAGGTGATGCGGCCTCGAATAGGCCACATAAAGCGCCCAGTACTTTTTTTAACGGTGGAAAATGTTTTATTGTTTTTTCGCATTAATGATTGTATTTGAGAGGTAATGCTTTTTGATTCACGCAGTAACTGTGCTTCTGCTTTTGCGTAAAATGCGGCATCGTTTTGATATTTTTTCTTCAGCGCTGTGTCCACCGCAATAGAGCGCTCAATTTGCATGTTTTTTACTTTAATGCCTGATACTGTTTGCCCAATAAGAACGCGCTGCCTTGCCAATTCCCCTTTTAAGCGATTTAACTCTTCTACTTTTTCTTCCAAAGAAATCAGCAATGCTTTATCATCATTCACCATTTTTTTCTTGTAATAGAGCCGGTCAAGCAAAACCGAAAGATCACTTGCTTCTAAAATCATTTGCAACAAGCTTAAGCGTTGCCCCATGTAAAGTGCCCTGAGCCGTTCTGAAGCTTGTGCTTGATACCGAACCGTATCGCCAAGTGTTTTATCTAATTTTGCATCAAGTGAACTTAAGGTCTGACGGGTTTGAGACAGTTGCGTTTGATATTGCCTTAATGATGATTTCTTTCGGTTCAATTGCTTTTTTTTATAATAAATGGTCTGGCTCATTTTTTTTGCAGCACGCATTTTTTCGTATTTCTTACGCCTTAATAATGCGGCTTTATTTTTTATTTTCTTGGTTTTGCTTTGAAGTGCCTCAAGCTTTTGTTTATCAGCAGCATACGCCTTGTGGGCTGACTGGTTGCTGATTATCAAAATCAAAGCAACAGAAAGTGCCAAAAACACCTTAAATACAGAAGCTAAGCCAAACTGATTTATAAACAACCCCATATGAACTCTTACCTTACAAAGGTACATTTTTAATTAATCCTGTTTCTGGTTTACAGATAAATGCCAT
>JBCDLA010000050.1:0-18934 GCA_038745945.1 Cyanobacteria bacterium P01_H01_bin.74
ATTTAATCGTCTTGAAGGTCCACCAGCTGAAGTGGCAAGAAGAAGTGGACGATTAATGACTTGACTGGTTTTAAATTCAAAGCCGTTTACAAAATTGCTTAACGCATTTTGTTCCGTGGATGCTTCAATAATAGTAAAATATCTGTCTATCGAATTAAACCGAATCTGATCGATAAAATCCCTTCTTGTTAAAGTGTCAGAAACCCCGCTTGATGAATTGATTAGACTTCTTAATTCAACTTGACCCACTGAGTTGTCATTATCAGCCAATCTAAATTTCTGGGATGCTATCCAGTGGGATGCATCAGACAACATGTGTGCTTTGTGCACACCAAGGGCAAAGTTTGTTCCTGCAACAACAATAAATATCAGAATTGGTAATACGATAATAAATTCTTGCAAGGATTGACCAAAATAAAATTTTACTCTAACAAGTAGTTTAAAAGGTATGTTCTGAAACATTTTTTCCATTTTTATCTTTTTACTTTGCATACAAATAATCGAGACTCTCACTTCTCCGGCGTGCGCCATTTCTTTGCTGAGGCCCAAAAACAAAACTGTTTCTTGAATATTGAAAGGTTCCTGTTGGGTTTAAATTGCCATCACGAAGTTCTCCAAGAAAATTCATACCAGAAAACCCATTTGTTGGATTTACAGTAATATTTCTTATCATTGCTGCCTTGTTTAATACAGAACCCGACACATTGGCTTGGGAATTACCTGAACTTGCTAAAAAAAAGTTTAGTATCACCTCATCAATATCAGTTAATGTTGCAAACAAACCCGATGCAATAATTAAGACACTGGTTGAAACAACATACTCAATCATTGCCCGACCTTTGGTAGACTGATTGCACCAAGAGTAAGAACGAACAGATTTTTTTAACATAACAAGTGTCAAGCCATTGATGAAAAAAAGTTTGGTTATACTGTTAAATTTTTTCGAACCATTCTAAAAAAATCTGTAGCTATTTTATAGAAATTTACAAAAATTTATACCTTAAACCCCAGTAAAGTGGATAGAGTACTCAAAATTTATTTTGTTTGTACGACACAACTCATTTGAGTTTTACAACAAGGTCAATCTCAACACTGGCATTGCATGGCAAGCTGGCCACTCCCACAGCACTGCGTGCATGTCGTCCTTTTTCTCCCAAAATCCTGATCAGAAAATCTGAAGCACCGTTCAGGACTTCTGGCTGATGAAAAAATGAGTTTAGGCTATTCACGTAACCTGTTAACTTAACAACCCGTTCAATACATTGCCAATCCCCAGACAAATGTCTGCAAATGCTACTAAGGCAATTTAGAATGCAAAGTTCCGAGGCCTCCTGGCCTTTTTCAACCGTAGTGCCCCAGCTTCCCAGTGAACCGGTATATTTTACAATGTTATTTTCAACCGGCAAAAAACCCGAGGAATATATCATGTTATCCACTTGAACAAGGGGATAATAATTCCCGATATTTGTAGGTGGTGCTGGTAAAATTTGCATTAATGCATCTATCGTTTCAACATCATAATAAGGGGTCTTTAGTCTGCTCACTTTAATCGAAAAACTCCACTAAACTGTGTAAGATAAGCCAGGAAAAAATTTTCATCACAATTTTTAATAATATCATAGAGTTTGACCAGGTCGTGTTAGTACTTAATCTCTTTAACAAGTTTTTGCGCTGATTGAAGAACAACAGGATTTTAGACTGTGGTAAAAAATTCGCCTATTTTCTCGCTTTTTGCGTCAAGTTACAATTTTCTTAAAACTTTTTTCTTTTGTCAGAGTACCTAAAAGACATCCATATCTTTAAGCTATTTTGGGTAAGGATTTATGAGATACGGTTTGAGGCTCTGTTTAGTAAGTTAAGAGAAGAGCAGCTATTTCAAAAAAGCTGTATTTTGCAGTTAAAGAAGTCCTATTTTTTAGAACGCTAATTTCAACAACTGCCCAAAGAAAACCCTTACAAGTTCCTGAATGTTTTCTGATTGAAAGACCCTTTTAATGATCGCAAGAAAGCTGAACAGTAACATACTGCAGATCATAATTGGCTGACAAATAATTTTCAATGCGTTCTGTCGTTAATGCACAATAAGCATCTTGTCCTGTCACTACAACATGGGCTGTTAGCCCATGTCTGCCTGTTGCAACAGACCAGATTCGCAACTCCTGAACGCCGGCAACACCTGGCTGATTCATAATACCGTCTCGAACTCGGGCAACTGGAATACTTGGCGGGCTGAAATTCATGAGAATACGAATGGACTGCCAGCAGAGTTTTGTGCCGTTGGTTGCCATAAAGCCAACAAGCATGATACTCAACAGTGTATCCAGCCAGTAAAACTGAAAATTAACGACAAACAAGGCAACCAGAATCTCACTGCCTGAGTGAAATAAATCTGTTACCACATGGTAATAGGCTGCTTTGGCATTCAGATTAATTTGCTTTACCGGCCGTAATAAAAAAGCAGAAACGCCTGTAATGGCAAAAATTAGCAGGGCTCCGATTAGCATTGCTGCACCGTCAAGCTCAATGTCAGCTGGCGAAAAAAAACGCTCAGCAGCTTGGGCAGCAAACCAGACAGCCATAATTAACAACAACAGGCTATTGAGCAAAGAGGCCAGTATTTCTGCGCGGTAATACCCAAACGTATAATTCACCGATGGTTTCAGCTGGCTTAGCCTTGCTGCAAAATACGACAACGCCAATGCAATTAAATCGACACACTTGTGTCCGGCATCCGTCAAAATGGCAAGACTGCCTGATAGTAAGGCGCTACTCACCTGTACTGCAAAACAGAGAATTGACAACAGGAAAACCGTTTTAAGCAGCTTAATGTAATGGGTTGGCATCGTATTAACGGTAGGGGGTTCGTGGTCAAGCATCAGCAATAATTATCGATTGTTCTCTCAATGGCATAAAGCTTATTGAGCTTATTTATCAGGCCTTAAACATACGTGCTGGAAAAAATATTTAATGTTAATGGGCCTATTTTAATGCCAGCGCGTGTAAAGCGTATGCTCAAACCCAAGCTGATCCAAAACTTTACCAACCGTGTAGTTAATCTGGCCGTCAATTGAGCCAAAATCTGGCAGGTAAAACGACAGCATTGGCGGCAATATTACCGCACCGCACTGCGAGAGTGTCATCAGATTTTTCAGATGGATCTGATTCAGCGGGCTTTCCCGGGGAACCACAATCAGCTTGCGATGCTCTTTCAGGGTGACATCAGCAGCGCGGGCAACCAGGGTATCCGTGATGCCATTTGCAATGCGGCCCAATGTTCCCATTGAACACGGAATAACGGCCATCCCTCCTGTTAAATGGGTGCCGCTGGAAGCCGGGGCATCGAGACGGTGGTTCTCGTAAACCGACAGTAAATCGACCTTGTCATCATCGAGTTGAATGTGCTGAATCACTTTTCGAGACTTGTCTCTGCCCCCAAGCTTCAGGCCGGTTTCTTCAAAGATAACCTGATAAGACTTCTCAGTCATAATGAGTGATACAGGCTGATCGAGAATCAGCAGTTCTTGAATCAGCTGAAACCCCAATATGCTGCCTGACGCGCCGGTTATCCCAACAACAATGGGTTTTGTGGTAAGCTTTGGTGGATCATTCATGGTCTTTAATTACGCTGTCTTTAATTACTTTAATTACAATTTTTAGTGAAGCAGATCGGACGGTTGTTTTATTTTGTAGCGTATGAATGCCCATCAAGTAGGGATTTCTGAGGCAGTGGTTGATAACTGGATTTTATGCTTGCGGGTTTTTTACCGGTTTTTTTCAATCATGATGCATGCCTCACAAACAACTTTCAAGCCAGCTTTGTTGGCCTTTTTAACAATGGCAGCATCAGAAGACCCTGGCTGGAACCAGATCCGGGTCACTCCAGCTGTAACACAGTCATCAATCACACGTGATGCGCTTGCCGGGGGAACAACAACATTCACAACATCCGGCAAACAGGGCAACTTAATCACGGAGGGGTACACAACATCGCCCAACAGTTGGCTCAGCTTGGGATTAACCCCAAAAACTTTATACCCCGATGATTTCAGGTCTTTGTATATTTTATAGCCAAATTTGTCTGGGTTTTCAGAAACCCCAACAATGGCCCAGCAAGGTTGTTTGGCAAATTCAGTGACAAAATCTTTCATAATCCTATGGTGTTTTCATTACTTACGTGAGAGCTTGGTTTCTTATTAATTATAAGCCAATTTTTTCAATCGTGTCTGCTCAGGCTTACGGGTGTCTGCTGGAAATACAGGTGTGTGAAAGTTAAATACTCCTGATAGAGGGCTTTTGAACCAGCGTCATTAAATAAAGCCCGGTAGCAGTTGTCCAGATTAATTGCATATATTTCAGCCAGATCTTGTATCACGTTAGAAACCAGTGCAGCTGTACTTTGCCACTGGCCGGCAATGGCTTTCGGGAAACAGGCTGACAAACTGGTTGCCCCGTACTGGCCAGTTTGACCAGCGTATGACGAAACCGCCGGGTCATCCATGACATTAAGTCCAAACCCAGTAATCACTGCATTGCATTGTCCGGCATGCATGATTGCTTCAACCAGAATGCCGCCCAGCTTTTTGTTTTGAAAAAACAGATCGTTCACGGGCTTTATTCCAACGCCGGTTTCAGGGCCAAGACCGGTTTCAGGATCAAGCCTGCTGTGAAGGGTCTGAATGGCTGCAACAGCGGCTGCCATTGTAAATGAAGCATTAAAGCCAGGAAACGACTGATTCAAAGGATTGCTTGAAATTGCTGATGGACTTGCTGACGGGCTTCTTGATCCATTTGAGACTGTTTGTTCCAAGGCATACCATTGCCAGAGATCAGCAGGCATAAACGTTTTACCTGGATTATTGATGGGGTGGCTTTGGTATTCAGGCCCAGCATGCGCTGGATTCATTTTTTTTGCAAAAGGCTTTTCGTCCAAGCTTGGATTGAGCAAGCTTTCCCAGGGATGGATAACGCTCATGTAAAGGCCTTTTTTGGCAGGAGAAACCCACTGTCTGCCGCGCGTTCCTCGACCTGCCGTCTGGGAGTCAGCAAGAAGAATGGTGGGTTGTACAATTTTACCGGCCTTATACAACCGGTTGGCTTCAGCATTGGTTGAATCAAGGGTCTCATAATGAAGCCAGGCATATTGTGTCCCAGAGGAAGGCACTCGTTTCTGTGATACTGGTCTCTGTAACTCAAGTTTCTGCATTGCTGTTGGCTTCTTCTCTACGCTGTTATGCATTACGCTGTCATTCTATTAGTTTGCATTGTATTCTTAGTTATGGGCATTTCCTGTGGCGGCAAGCACCTGATAAATATCGTCTGCCGCAACACGCAGCAATGATAAATCCACCCCCGTCTCGTAACCGTGATCGTGCAGGTAATTCACGAGACGCTCAGTCGGCAAATTCCCTGAAGCCCCTGGTGCGTATGGGCAGCCACCCAAGCCACCAGCGGAACTGTCGAATGTTGTTATTCCGTGGGGCAGTGCGGCTGCGACGTTTTCAATGGCAAGCCCATTGGTATCATGAAAATGCATGGCCAGCCGGGCTGGTGAAACAGCTGCCGTAAGTATTTTTAACACCCGGTCAACATCACTGGGCGTTGCCTGACCAATGGTATCGCCAATAGAAAGGCTTTCAACACCCATCGCCAGCAACGCATGACTCACTGAAAGTAAGGACTCAACGGGCATTTTTCCTTCATACGGGCAGTAAAACGCCGTGGAAATATACCCCCGAACCGTCAGCCCTGAAGCCTGAGCCGCCTCAACCACCGGCTTGTATGCATCCAAAGACGCAGAAACAGTTTTGTTGATGTTTCGCAAATTAAAGGTATCCGAGGTGGCCGTAAAAATTGAAACCGCTTTAATGCCAGCATCCATTGCTGCAGTCAGGCCTTTTAAATTGGGGACTAGTGCCCAGAAACGCGGCTGCTTATGCAGTGTTTTGGGCCAGGGCTGTGTAAAAAGTGATTTCACCAGATCAGCGGCATCGGCCAGTTGTGGAATAGCCTTGGGGCTAACAAAGGCAGTTGCCTCGATTTCGGTCAAGCCGCTTTCCAGAAGTTTTTGAATATAAAGGCGTTTGGTCACCGTTGATAAAATAATGCTTTCATTCTGCAGGCCGTCCCGGGGGCCCACTTCAACAATGCGGATGGATGGCTGTTTCATTTTCGGCTGGGTCATAATCTTTTTTTCTTTTGCCAAGCTTTCTGAAGCTCTGGTGGCCTTCATTTAAGGGGTTAAAAAATCTTCAGGGGGTTAAAAAATCTTTTTGGCAGTTTTCAGTCGCCATTAGCGGCATTGATTAAATTTCCTATTAATTTCTCAATTGAACAATCAAGGCTTTTAGCGCAACCTGATCGCCGGGCTGATAAAAAATCCGGTCAACCGTGGCATCACAGTCTGCAGTCAGTGTTATTTCCATTTTCATGGACTCTATTACCCCAAGGGCTTGTCCGCACTTGACGACATCACCTTCGACAACAGCAATAGAAATAAGGTTGCCTGGCATGGGGGCCAAAACTTGCAACGCGTTGGCGTCAGCAGCGCCCGCCTGGCCTGAATGGCCTTGCGCTGCATGGTTATCATGGTGAGGGCTGTGCTTGCTTTTTCGAGAAAAAGAATACACGTTGCCCAGAACCCAGAGTGTTACCGCATTGGGATGGCGATGGGCGTAAAAAGGCAGGACTGAAGCTTCAGCAAAATTGGTAGCCTGAATATTAGCAGCAGAAATATTAGAAGAATACCCCGCTAAATGTGTGGGCTTTTTATCAAGTGCTGGTGATTCCTGGCGCATTTCGCCGGCAATACCCGTTTGGCTAACCGGTCGGCAGCGCATAAGATCCGGGTTGGGCAACTGTATTTTCCGAATGCGTTCAGCGTTACTTGAGGCTTGTGCCGTGTTCAGGCTGTCAGGGTCTAAGCAAACGGTGAGGCTGCTTGTTTTTTTGGGGGACATTTTCTGAGACAACAGCGCGGAGGTGAACGGCGTTATTTGGGTGGTTTCCACTGACTTGGGCGTCTTGTTGGTCACCGCAGCACTGTGCCACGGGTTTTGTTCTGTCATGTTTTGCTTTGTGAGTCTTTGTGCAGAACTTGTTGGTTCAAACGCCTGCCGGTCTCTTAGGTCTGTATCCGAGCCGCTTGCCAAGAGGTGGGCAGCAATCGCCCAGACGGCTTCGGGCACCGCGTCGATATCAGGATCTGGCTCGCTGAAACGGGCTGTTTCTTTAAGCAGTACCGTTAATTCATTGGCAATAAAGTGGGTATCGACTTGTCCGGCAATAAAGGCTGAATGATGCAAAACAGCCCGCAGAAATGCCAAATTGTTGTGAACGCCCAAAACCGCAGATTGTGCCAAAACCTGCTGCATTGTTTCAATCGCTTTTAACCGGGATTCGGCGTGGACAATTAATTTTGCAAGCATCGAATCGTAATAAATACTCACGCTATCACCGGTTTGTACGCCAGTGTCCACCCGTAAAAACGGATGCCGGGGCAATTCAAAAACAGCCAGTCCCCCGGTAGCTGGCATAAAGGCTTGTAGCGGGTTTTCAGCACAAATTCGGCATTCAATGGCATGTCCCCGAGAAACAATCTCAGCCTGCTTCATAGGCAGCGGGTTTCCTGCGGCAACTGCAATCTGAATGGCAACCAAGTCAAGGCCTGTTACTGCTTCAGTGACTGGGTGCTCAACTTGAAGCCGGGTATTCATTTCAAGAAAGTAGAAGCTGTTGTCTGGGGCCAAAATAAATTCAACCGTTCCTGCATTGGTATAGCCAACTGCTCTGGCGGCTTGAACTGCGGTTGTAGTGATTTGACGGCGAACTTCAGCCGGCAGCGAAGGCGCAGGGCTTTCTTCAATGATTTTTTGGTGGCGTCGCTGAATAGAGCAATCCCGCTCGAATAAATGCATACCGTTGCCAAAGGCATCCCCCATCACCTGCACTTCAATGTGTCGGGGTGATTCAATGTATTTCTCAATAAAAACGGCCGCACTGCCAAAAGCTTTCATCGATTCCCGCTGGGCAGCTGCTATGGCCTCATCCAGTTCCTCCAGAGAATCCACACGACGCATACCGCGGCCACCCCCACCCACACAGGCCTTCACAATAACAGGCAGGCCCATGGCTTTCACGGCGTCATGGCATTCATTCTGGGCAAATAATTTCTGCAAGCTGCTTTGGGCATTCTCATTAACAAGCAGGCCCGGAATGGTTGGAATGCCTGCTTCCTGCATGATGTGTTTGGCGGTCACTTTGTTGCCCATTTGCGCAATTACTTCAGCGGAGGGTCCAATGAAAACAATGCCCGCCTGCTGGCATGCGCGAGCAAAGTCTGGGTTTTCTGAAAGAAAGCCGTATCCTGGGTGAATAGCCGAGATCTGGTGTTCTAGGGCTTTTTCGATAATTATTTCAGCATTTAAATACGTCTCCGTTGCCGTATTGCCTGCTAAAAAAATGACAGCATCGGCAAGCGTGACGTGTTTACTATAACGATCGGCTTCTGAGGCCAAAGCAATGGCTTCAATGCCCATAGCGCGGACTGTTTGGATAATGCGGCAGGCGATTTCACCGCGATTGGCAACTAAAATGCTTTTAAATGGCCTAATTTCAGGAGCGTCAGCGCTGCTGGGGGCTTTGAATACTGTTTTTTGCTGGATTGGCATTTCAAAAGAGTTTCTGTTGCTTTGCTTAAAATAGAATACCGCAACCAAACCGGCAGTTAAAATGCAGCAATATCCATCCAAGTTAACGTTGGTTAAAAAGCCTTCTTTAAATTTAAAATTCTTTCAAAGTTCGTAGATAGTCATGAATAGACCAAAAAGCAAGGCTGGCAGTTTCTTTTTTCTGAAAAACAAATGAATGCCTACAACAAGGTCGAATTAGTTTTCAATGCTATTCTTCAGTGCTGCCCTTGCCCCAGATTTGCCTTCAGTAGCATTGTAATAGACCCGTTGCGTGGGGTAAGCAAAGTCAATGTCATCACAGCCGGCAAATTCATCCAAAATGGCTTTCCAGATGTTTTCAGACAGATCTCGCCGTTGATGCGGGGTGCATAAAATGCGAATAGTTAACAATACACCAGAATCCTGCACACTAACATAGACTTTGGGAGAAAGGCTTTTGAAGTTGAGCATCATTTTTTCGGCTGCTTTTTTGATCTGAGACTCAGCCCCCTCAGAGAATTGCATGGCATGCGTGGTTGTAATGCCTTCAAGCAAGCATAAAGCTTTTCGCCAATTGCTTTCAAATGTCAGCAATACGGGCATTTCGTGCCATATAAACTGAAACCCTTTGCTGTAATTGCAAATGTTTTCTGAAAATACCCGCCCGTTGGGAATATAAATCATTCGGCCTGTGGTTTGATCGGCATCCACCCAGTTGCCTAACTCAAGCAACGTGAATGAAAACAGCCGCTGATCGATGACATCTCCCCGCAAGGTGCCAATTTCAATGCGTTCACCCAGCGAAAACGGTTTTCGCCAAAGAATAAAGGCCCATCCTGCTAAACTGACCAGTGGGGCCTGCAGCGCAAATGCCAAGCCTGCTGAGAATAACCCCAGAAAAGTCGCAATGGCTTGAATGCCTGCAAACCAGATTCGGCTGACCAAAACAATGCCCAAGCCTGCCAAAGTGTAGCCAATGATGCGTTGCCAGCGAAAGACAGCCTGCGGGGTTTTCAAGCGCTTTCGCAATATTTTTCTGCTGACCAGATGAATCACCCAGATAATCAGTACAATTGTGGCAGACCCCACAAGTTTGGTTTGCAGGTTGGGGGTCAACCCCGTGGCATGCTGAATGAGGACGGGCAGTTCTTCTGGGAGTAACAGTGTGGACATAACGGTTGTGTTTCTAGTCGGAGTCCGCTTAAAGCGGTTTTTAAAAGCACCGCTTTTCAAAATAAAAGTGTGGGTTCAATAAATACCGGCAAAATCCACTTATTTGCATTACCATAAAGGACATTTTAAATGGTGGCAAGGCCTTCAAGCGTCATAAAAAGGGACAACCCGAAAAACAGACAGATATTAAAACAGGCCGGCAAGACCAATGTCCTATAAAACGCTGACAAGAGCCAATTTTTGTCCTTGAATTTTTTTCTTGAACTGGGGCCTTAATGCAATATCCATCAACCCCAAACTGTGGTATTTTCTCAATGGCAAGCGATATACTTAGTGGCTTTAAGTACCCTTAGAAGAAACAGATGCCCAGAATACGCGATGAAGACAGACGAGCAAGTTTTAATTGAAAGCATTCAGAAAACCCTGATTGCCAATACACCCAAGCAACCTAATCAGGCAGGCGCAATCCCAGAAGGAATATCTTCTGATAAAGACTCTTGGCGACACTTTGAGGATGATGCGTTTTTCTGTGCTAAAACCCAGCAAGTACTAACCACCGATATGCTGGTTGAAGGCGTCCATTTTTCTACCGACTATTTTTCCCCTTTTGACATTGGGTGGAAAACGATGGCTGTTAATCTCAGCGACATTGTGGCCATGGCCGCAATGCCACAATACTGTCTGGTCTCAATGGCCCTGCCCAAAACAATGCCAGAACCTTATACACCCACAGGTTGGGTGACGGCTTTATACAATGGGATGCAAGCAGTTTGCAAGCAATTTGGCGGAAAAATTATTGGGGGCGACACTGTATACAACCCTAACGGCATAGTGCTGTCTGTTACAGCAACTGGCATTACTGAGCAAGCCGGATTTTCAGCGCACCGGTTTAATGCCAGACCAGGAGATATTGTTCTGGTTGCGGGCCATCATGGACTCAGTGCCATTGGCTTGTCTTGCTTCCAGAACAAGATTGAAGGCTTTCCAGAAAGCAAGCAGGCGCATTTGACTCCCAAACCACAGCAAGCCGCCATGCGGGCTTACCTTGATGTGTGTAGACAGCATGACTGTCTTGAGCAGATGACTTTAACCGATACCAGTGACGGCCTGGCCCCAGCTCTTATTCAACTGGCTACGGCAAGCCATACCGTTCTTTGTGTTGATACCGAACAGACTCCTATCCACCCTGAAGTTTATGCTTATTACGAGCAATATCCGCAAGCCGAGCACGCGCGCAAGGGGGTGTCAGCTGCACTCAATGCCGTACTCTATGGGGGTGAGGATTTTGGCCTGGTTGCTGCCCTGCCTGCTTCAATCTGGCAGGACAAAGCCAGCAACGCAAAGCTGGCCCCTTTTTTCACAAAAATAGGAACTTGTGAAAGCAACCCGCAAAAGGGAACCTCTGTAACCACAATCCCAGGAGCTTACTGCAAGGTGACCGGCCAGACGCTACAAATGGCTGATGCCTTCCAACACTTTCAGTAAAGCATATTCAAGTTGTCAATTTAGCTACAAAACAATTCAATTAATATTGCTATTTATTGTTATTAATTTAAGATAAACAGTTTTTTATTCAGACTTTTGATAATTTAAAAACTTTTTTAGTAAGCCTTCTGCAAGAGTCTTCGTCTTACTGTTGGATAAATTACTAGACAACTGTATTTTATGTTGATATTTTTTATAAAAAACTGACTAAACGACATTTACATTTGGCTAAAAGTGCCTTTTTTGATCATCATTTAAAACAGACTAACAGTGAAAGGTTTCTATAAACCGTGAATCGCAGTATAATAAAAGTTTAATCTGAATAAAGTCGCACACCCCACTATGATTAAATTTACAAATGTTTCAAAACGCTATGGCAGCGTCAATGCACTGACCAATGTGAATTTTGAAATTGATATGGGTGAATTTGTCTTCTTTGTGGGGCCTTCAGGGGCGGGAAAATCCACAATTATGAAGCTGATTTACCGCGAAGAGACAGCCACGACGGGACAAGTTAATGTTGGCCGTGTTGATGTGTCTCGGCTTCGATCTGCCAGAGTCCCTAAGTTGCGCCGCCGGATGGGCATTGTCTTTCAGGATTTTAAACTGTTGCCGGGGCAAACCGTTTTTGACAACGTTGCTTACGTGCTTCGGGCGCTGGGAGTGGCACCCACCGAAGTCAGAAAACGTGTTCTGGGCGCACTGAAAGTCGTGGGCCTCATTGAAAAAATTGAAGCCTGCCCTGAGGAACTGTCTGGTGGGGAACAGCAGCGCGTGGGTATTGCCCGGGCCATTGTAAATGGGCCATCGTTGGTTATTGCCGATGAGCCGACCGGAAACCTTGATCCAGAGACATCTTTTGGGATTATGGGGCTTTTTAAGCAGATTAATCAGCGGGGAACCACCATCTTAATTTCCACACACAACCAACCCATTGTGAACCATATGCAAGAACGGGTGATTACGATGGGCAACGGTGAAATCTTAAAAGATGTTTCAGAAGGGCTCTACGAGTAAAGCCCCGAATTGACAGAGAAAATAGACCTATGAAATTAGTAGATAATCTGGCAACTGAAATGCGGATTTCTTGGCGTGTTGTCCAAGAGACCATCGGCGGGATGCAGCGAACGGGCTGGATGAACCTGATTATTGTTATTACTATGGCTTCTATTTTAACCATTTTTGGCACCTTATCAGTTTTTCTGCTTGAAACCCAACTGTTTGTTGAAAATATTGGATCTGTTTTAAAAATTTCAGTCTATTTGAAAGATAATGCTGATATTGCCCGGACTGAGCGAAGCATTCGGGCCCTGCCTGACATTAAGCAGATTGAGGTGGTAAGCAAAGAAAAAGCCTGGCGCGAAATGAAAAAAGAGTACAAGGTGCCCAACATAAAAAACCCGCTTCCCAATACACTGCATGTTCAGGTAGGCAATAAGGCTGGCATTGAGGCCATTGCAAAGAAAATTAAAAGCTTGTCTTCGGTAGAAGCTGTCAGTTATGCCAAAAGTGTTTTAAAAAAACTCCACAGCATTTCACAACTCACCTCGATGATTGGGTTAATTATTAGCCTGTTTTTAGGGACATTAACGTTTTTTATTATTAGCAATACCATTCATCTTGTGATTGAGGCCCGGGGCCGTGAAATTGAAATTATGCGCATGATGGGGGTGGGTAACTGGTATGTTCGGCTGCCCTTTGTTTTACAAGGATCAGCGTACGGGCTGGCTGGATCAATAATCTCATTGGTGCCACTCATTCTGGTTGAAAGCTTTATCAGCAAATTGTTTCAATACTTTCAGTTTTCAGTCAGTCAATACAGCCTGTCGGTTGTCTTTATGATTTTGATCTTAATGGGTATTCTGGTGGGTGCCGGAGCTGCTACAATGGCAACACACCGGTACTTAAAAATATAGTCTGCACCCACCATTTTGCATGGAATTAACCGATGCAATGTTGTACCCCATTCACTTATCGTCAATTTGTTTTACAATATAGTTTCAAAAAATTTCCAAACGATTGGCAATGGCCTATTATTTCTCGACCTCAGTAATATAGCCCACCAAAAACCCGTATTTTTAATTTTTACAGACTCTGAATAAAGATTTTTTAAAAAGTTACAAAAATCTTCTCCGCCTGATAACAAGCGTTTGCCGATAATAAACCTTTGACAAGGATAAAAAACAGCTAAGGATACACCCACAATGACAGCAGAAATACCCAATACACAGGATTCAACCCATGCTGATCAAGATGAAAAAGAAACCCTGATTCAAAAAAAAGCCGAGCTGGACCAGCAAATAAAACACAGTTTATTTGGTTACCTGCAATACTGGCCGGTTATTCTGGTTACTCTGCTGATTACAATGGGCATACTGGGCATTAATTTTGAAACAGGAGAACTGGCAGGAAACAACAGCTTATGGACACTGCCGCTCTATTTTGCCGGTTTTTTGTTTCTGTTTTCAGTAATTACCAAACCCCGCCTGCAGCAAGAAAAAGAAGAATCGTGGGAGCGTGTTGAGCGGGAAAATGCTGAAAAAAGGCTGAGACTGGCTGAAGAGCAAGCAGCACTGCTTGCGGCCAAAGCTTCTGAAGGAAACACGCAGGATGCTGCCATTGCAGATGCCGGTGAAGAAGCACCACCTGAAGAAGTTAAATTGGAAGCCATCTGCCCCGTTAAACCTGATGATGTGGATGTGTTGGTATTGTGGGGTTCAGAAACCGGCAATGCAGAAGGGCTGGCTGAAGTGACAGCAACCCAGCTGGCATCGGGCGGGTTAAAAGCCCAGGCTGTTGATATGGCAGAAGTGACTTTGCCAGCATTGCCTGACTTTAAAAAGATTCTTGTGCTAACCAGTACCTGGGGTGACGGCGAACCACCAGCCAATGCCATTTCGCTTCATGAGTCTTTCCAGAAACACAGCGTTGATTTGAGCCAGACCAAATTTAGTGTCTTGTCTCTGGGCGATACTTCTTACCCTGAATTTTGCAAATGCGGAAAAGATTTTGATGAGTTTCTGGCCGCCAAAGGGGCTCAACGTGTTTTTGATCGCATTGATTGCGATTTGGATTACCAGGCTAATTTTGACAAATGGTTAGCCGGTGTTAAATCTGCACTCGCCTGATTGCTGAGACCAATGACCCTGTGGAAATTCCTATCCGACTCTCAAAACTTCAAGCTGAACCGCCGTATTCCAAAAAGCCCAAAGGCATTAAGCCCACAACCCTGCTTCTTATTATTTTCAGTGGCATCGTAGCGGCACTTGTCATTTTTGTTTTAATTAATATTACGGCTCAGGTCTTGTTTCCCAAGCCTAATCAAAAAGAAATCCAGATATTTCCGTGGCAAAGCAAACCACTGTCTGAGAAAGTTATTTTATTGATGGGGGTGGATGCCCCAACGGGTCCAACACAGGGATCAAAGCAAACAAGAAATTCAGGCAAAAAAACCAACGCCGATCCCTTTGCAGGAACCCGGACAGACACGATGATGCTGGTGCGAATTTACGCACAAAAAAAACGGGTTTCAATTGTGTCGATTCCACGAGACAGTAAAGTTTACCTCACAGGCAACAGCATTGGCAAAGTAAATGCAGCCCATGCAATTGGCGGTCCTGAAAAAGCTGTTCAAGTGGTCCAAGATGCCTTCGGCATTCCCATTGATAACTTTTTGACTCTGAATTTCAGTGGCTTGCGGCAATTAATCGATGCCATCGGGGGCGTTGATATTGTGATTGAAAAGCCAATGCGCTACACCGATCGAACCGCCAACCTGTTTATCAATTTTGAGCCTGGCTTGCAACACCTGGATGGAAAAGACGCCGAACGGTTTTTACGGTTTCGCCACGACCGGTTTGGGGATATCGGCAGAATCAGGCGGCAGCAGCAGTTTTTTACTGCCCTGGCCAAAAAACTGGCGCACTTTGGCAATATTATGAAATTGCCGGATTTGTTTTCACAATTCAATACGGCCATTGAAACGGATCTGTCACAGGAAGATTTAATGCGGCTGGCATTTTTTGCCAAACAACTGGACAAGCAGGCCATCCGGTCTGCAACATTGCCTGGTCACCCAGCGGATCAGGACAAAATCAGCTACTGGATTGTTGATCCATTTCCTGCGCAAACCATTCTGGATCGCTTGATTCTGGACAACCACAGTTCTGACAGCACTGCCTCCTTTAAGCGTTCAGGGGTTGAGACAAAAAATCAAAACTTGAAAGTAGGCCTTATCCTTGACAGCAACAGAGAGGATGAATTGCCCGTCATTAAAAACAACTTAAGCCGGAACGGTCTCAACGTAGTTTGTACCCGGGTGAGGCCTGTATTGCAAGCCTTGGTTGTTGAGCACACAACTGACACCAATGATAAAATTTCAGCAAAACTGCAACGGGTTCACCCAGCGCTTTCAGAAGCACGCTTGATTTTTAACCCTGTCGGCACTACATTTGAGATGCATCGGTGTAGCTCACAAGAAGATTACACCCTGTACATTCCACAAAAAAAACGTGGCTTTTAAAATCCAGCCATCTGCTGGTTTAATCAGTTGTTGTTTTAGGTTGATGGCTTCTGCTTTTTATGGCTTCTACTTGCAAATCGTATAAAACCGGAATCAGGAGTATTTATGGTTTTCAAACATAGGGGCAGATCTTTTGGAAATCTGCGCCTGGCCTACTTGAGGTTATCTTTTCATTGCATCTTGTTGCTCTTGATTCTCACTTCAGCCCAACACGTTTTGGTCAAACAGGCATTTGCCCAATATTTTGGACCACAAGCTCCTGCAACACCGCCGCCCAAAGAAAATATTTTTTCAAAAGCGCTTGATAAGATTAAAGAGATGCAACACAAACAAGACGGGACAGCAGAAGGCCATTCCGAAACAGCTGCACAGCCAAAGGTTAAAAAACAACAAAATTCGGCGGCACCTCCTTTTCTGCCGTTTTCGAAAACCCCTGTTGTTCCTGACAGACCCCCACTGATTAGCCAGCCGCCCTTGCAAAATGCAAAAATTGAAACCCCTGAAATTGATACGCAAAACCCCCCAAAATTGGATGCACCCAAACTGGATGATCCAAACAATCCCCTGGGGTTTACAGATGCTTTACTAAAACTCAACAAGTATTCAAAACTGATTGATGCAAAATCATACCAAGCTGCAAAGCCTGGCTTGACTCAGTTGCGAACGCATTTAATTCAGTTAACTGAAGCGCATATTGCCCTGTATAAGGCACTGAAAAAAATTTCCTCGGCCAAGAACCAAGCACTGCTTGAAAAAGAATTGGCCCTGCAATTTGCCAAACTGCGCGATCAATCAATGGTTCAGATGGCAAAAATACACCTCTCTGAAAAACAGCATTTGAAAGCCGTCAAAGAACTGACGGAAGTGATTCAGTCTCAACCCAAAAGCCAATTGGGTATTTACGCTTATGGGATGCTTCAGGAAGCTGGGTTTACAGAGAAACTGCAACTTGCCCAGTAACCCCTTTATTTACGCCATCAATCAAGCCCTTGAATTAAACCTATTAATCAAGCCTAATGACCCAAGCAATTGTACAGCCTGAAAAACAACGGGTTTCTCTCACAGCAACAGGACTGGTTTCAGTGGACTGGATTAGAGCCTGTCTTGCACTTTTTAAGGACTACCAAGTACCCATTCACAAGTTGCAACTGCTACCAGCCAGTAAGGGTGATAAAGGCTTTAAGGCAATGCTTCTGCAGTATCAATTGAATCAGCAAGAACGCTTTAATCATGCATTGACCACTTTAATTGATCAGGCTGACTTTACTACCCACCACTGGACTACACTCTCGAATTAATTTAGTGATGAATTAAATCCTAAATAATTAGGCCAGCCTTTTTTTAAAAATCATGCTGAGAAAAAATGGAAGGAAGCCAGCAACAATCCCTGGTGCGGCTTCATACATAGTTTCACTCAACCCCAGCTGGCGCCAGGCAAGCATGGCAATAATGCCACTCAGCATCATCAGGATGCCTGTCTTTTCAGACACTTTACCACCCAATGCATAAACAGTTAATAAGGGCGCAAAGCCTGAGGCAAGCGCTGACCAGGCAATCATCACCAGACTAAACACGCTGTCGTTACCAGAAAGGGCAATCGCTAAAGCTGTTACAGTCACAAAAACCGTTGAAAATTTGGTTAAGAGATACGATGCATTGTTCTCAATAATTGGAAAATCATTGGTAATGGAGGCCGTGCAGCTTAAGATTTGCGAATCAGCCGTTGACATGGTGGCAGCAAACAAGCCAGCCAATATCAGACCAACCAGCGCTTCTGGTAGAATTTGCTGTGCCAGTGTGGGCATAGCAAGCTCTGCGTCAAAACTGGAAGCCTCAGGCAGTAAGACACGCGCTGCAAGACCTGTGCCGATGGTGAGTATATAAAAGCTGATATACCACAAGTAATACCAAAAACGAACCCGCCCCATATTGTTTGGATTGTCCATGGTCATAAAACGGACCATAATGTGGGGTTGCCCAACAACCCCAAAACCAGCGAAAACCCAACCTGCAATAAACAGGCCAAGCCCAATACTGCCAGCAATTTGCAAACCACTGGGTACAATGGACAGAAATGACGGTGAAACACTATTTAGAGCTTGTACAAAAGCAGAGAATCCGCCAGTAATATCCACGGACTTATACAAAAGCAATCCCATCGCAAAAATCATGACAAATGACTGGGCTGCGTCCGTCCATATGGATGCCCGAATGCCCCCGGAAAAACAGTACAAAAGTACCATTGCAGCCCCAATAATGGCACCCAGGCTGTAATCCCATCCAAAAAGAACATGAAGGGCCTTGCTGCCAGCATTGAGCTGTGCTGCAGCATACGCCCCCAAAAAACCGATGGTAATCAGGCCACCAAGCAGCCTGAGCCATTTGAAGTCGGTCCCGTGCCAGTTGCTTAAAACACTGCTAAAGCTTAGAACATTTTCTCTGGCTGAAGCAATACGGAGGCGTTTGTGAATAAAACCCGATGCCAGTAAGTCCCCGAGGACCCAGCCAATCATCATCCACACCGAAGAAATCCCCATCGTGTAAGTGTAGCCAATCATCCCAATAAACATGTAACCGCTGTTATTGGTGGCAACAGCTGAAAGGGCAACCAGCCAGGGTTTTACGTTTTGGCCAGCCAGCAAATAATCATCGGTGGTGTGCTTGTTTTTTAATGAAGACAAAACACCAATCACGACAAAAAATAGAAGGAAAAGTAAAAAGCTGATGATTATGGCCATACGGTGGTCTCAAATTAACAGTAATATTATTTTTTATTTGGATGACTTATCTACTAACAAAGTCAGAATAATATTTGTTAGTAAAGCGGGGGAAAAACCCAATGCAAATCAGTAGTTAACAACACTAACTTACTCTACTGAAGACACAGGATTTTACCAAACATCAGAAGAAGTGAGAAAGTAAGTAAAAAATACCTTGTAAAGTCATAAACCGGGATAGCATTAAATGTAAAAAAATATTAAGGCTAAGCAATTTATCGTTTGTATTGGAATAAAGGCAATCCTAATCAAGAGAATTTTTAAGTAAGTATTTCACTTGAAAATTTTAATTTATAATTTTAATTTTTTAA
>JBCDLA010000051.1:0-18640 GCA_038745945.1 Cyanobacteria bacterium P01_H01_bin.74
CTTTTTGCACTTAAAGGTAATCGAAGGCACGTTGTTATTAGTTTCCCCCGTTATTTTGAACCATACAATTATTTTTTTAAAGTTACTAGCAACAAAATCCCTTTAGTTGCGTTATAGAAATATAAACAAATTAAAAATATTTTTTTAAATTGAAGTGTCATTCAATTTAAACACCTGACACAAATTTGGGAGGACTGGTTTATTATGGCAACACAAGGCTCACAGACACACGAAAAGCCATACGCTTCAAAATCCAATTCGGCAGCAGCGGTTGCAAAATCTGAAAATGATCTCAAAAAACTCCTTCAGATTGGTGTCGAGCAGGCTGCTGAGTATATTAATCTGCAAAATGTTAGCAAAGCCAGCCTGACGCGAATTGAAATTACGGAGCTGCCCAGTTGGAAGCCGGATTTTGAATTGCCCGGGGCCAGCAAAGATCTGATGATCGCCGATTGGCTTAAGTACTGGATAGGGGAATCGCTTAAAAAAGGCACTCTCGATGAATCTTATATTCTGCCCCGCAAAGCAGATATTGCTGCTTACCTTAAGGTCAGTGTCGGGACAGTTCAAAATGCAATTCGCTACATTGAAGACGAAGGCTATGTTGAATCCAAGCAGCGTATTGGCACCATTGTACGGAATCCTGATAAAAAAGATGCCAATAAAATGCGCAAGCAGACTTCCAAGCGAGATCAAGCCGTATTGGCCATCCAGCATTACATCATCAAGCGAAAAATCCAACCCGGTGACTTGTTGCCATCAGCCCGCGTGATTTCAGAAGAAATTCACTCAGCCCCAAACACAACCCGCTTGGCGCTTGAATACCTGACCAGTATAGGTACCCTGAAAAGCCTGGGTAACCGGGGCAACAAAGCCAATTGGTCTTTAATCAAACTGCCTGACATTGATGCCAGCAGCACTGCTGTAGATGTGGTTTCTGAGACTTTAATTGATCAGCTTGAGCGGGATCTAAAACATTTAATTGCTGAATACTACGGGGTTAACGAAAAACTGCCGTCACACCTTGATTTATCGGTTCACTTTAAGACCAGTATTAAAACGGTACATGATGCAATGCAGCGGTTGGCCCAGCAAGGCATTATCCGGTCCAAACGCGGCCGCTACGGCTCCTTTGTCTTGCGAAAGCCAGACGCCAATAAACTGATTTCATTGACTGACACAATGTTTGTCCCTGCCGATCAGGCCCGGTTTTACAACTATGAGCGGGTTGAAGAATCCTTAAAGTCGATGATTATTGCCCAATATGCACAAGTTGGGGCAAAACTGCCCCCAATGGCCGTCCTTGCAGAAAAGCTGGAAGCTAGCAGCAATACCATTCGCCGTGCATTGCAGAATCTCGGGGCTAAAAATATTGTCCGGTTCACCCGGGGGCGTTACGGTGGCACCTACGTGTTAACTGTGCCTGTAGCCCAAGAAGAACCCTCACAGTCAATTATTGACTATACATCCGAGACCAGCAATACCTTCAGCGGTGTTTCTGGGGCATAGGGTTTATTTACTCCTTTCTGTTCTTTTGCGTCAAGGTAATTTTTCTTTTAAAACATATTTTCTTCTTTTACTTTGTCAGGGGCACCCAAAGGCATCCATATCCCTAAGCCCTGACGGGCAAGGGCTATGTAAAAGCTTTGCCCTTTCCCCTAAAACGACCCCTTGGCACCAGAAGAAACGTCCCGTTTCCTCTGGACACCTTTCAAAGACAAAAGGAGATAACCAGTTGCTTACTGCTCTTGTACCCAAAGGGTATCCACATCTCTAAGGCCTTCCGGCCAAGAGCTGCGGACGGCCAAGCCCCCAGCTATACCAGTGCTCACCCGCAAAGGCGGTTTCTGAGGGGGCTGGCTTACGCCATTTTACCCCTCAGAACCAGAAACTTCTGCTATTTTTCAAACTTGTACGTGGGCTTTACACTGGCGGAAAAATCTGCTGTTTGAGATAGGCAAGTTAAAATATACGCACAGCCGAAGCCTTGGAGGCTGTGCCACTTTAAAATCTGTCTGAAGCTGTGGCGAGTTCAGATTTTTCCGCCAGTGTAAAAAAACGGCTGGGGTTGTTAGGGGCCAGCCAGGGCCCCTGACGAAGCAAAAAATATGTTTTAAGAGAAAATCTTGCCTTCCCGTAAAAGACTCGAAAGAAAGAAAAAGTATTTTAATCACTCAAACTGATTTAAGAAGGTGTCCTGAAACGTAAGGGTTACCTTCGATGTAAAACCGCCAGGGGAAGTCTTTGGCTTTGCTAATCCCCACACGCGGGGTAGTAACAATCATATCAGGCGAAAGCAACAGCCCCGTTTTGGGGTTAGGCAGATCACAACAGGCCAGAAATAAGCCGAAAGGCAGTGGTACATTTGCTTTGTGTTTTTTGATGAGGCTTTCTCTTTGAGCCGCTTTTGCCAAGGCCGTATAGTATGTTTTGAGATAGGCCATCTGGGCTTGCCAAGAATCTGTATTTGCGGGTATCTTTTGGCCTAATGGGTGAGATGAGGGCTGGTGGTCAGATTTTTTGTAATGGGTTTTCTCAAGCAGTGATTGAAGCAACAGCGGACTGCCATTGGTATTGGCCGTTGTAATGCCCAAGGCTTTGCACAAGCGCGCTGGCCCGCTGGGGGCTTTCAGGGGATCGGCATCCTTGGGTGGACAATAGTAGTCAGGGTTTTCTGTTTCTGTGTCAGATAACAATACAGGTGCCAATGCCCGAATAAGAACAGCGCCAGCCTTGCCTTCAGGCTCGGTAATAATATTGAAGCAATGGTGCATGCCATAAACAAAATAGACATAGGCCATGGCGGGTTTTTGATAAAATAAAGCTGCACGACCAGTTTTTCGCTGATAAGCATGACAAGCCGGGTCATCTTCGGTATAGGCTTCTGTCTCTACAATGCGAAATGCTTGCAATCCACGTGCATCAACCTTACATAGGATACCATTCAGCAACTGGCGTGCTACCGTGACAGTATCTTCTGAAAAAAATGGTGTTTGCAAAGGCAGGCATTGCTGATATCCCATGCCGTTCCCCTTAAAATAACCAGAGACGTTTATTTCTTCCAAATATTATGTTATATTAACAACATTTATTTACAAAGTAAAATGGGATAAGACAGCCGTTTATATCAAATAGCGTAGAACAAACCGCATGAAGATCTCTCAATTTTGGAGCCAAGCCATTGTCTGAAAAAATCGTTATTCACGGGAACCGAGCATTAAGTGGGACAGTCAAGATATCGGGCGCAAAAAATTCGGTACTGAAATTGATGGCTGGCGCCCTGCTTAGCAAACATCCGGTTGCGCTTCATAACACACCCGCACTCAGTGATGTCACGGTGATGGCCGATGTACTTCGGCACCTGGGGTGTACGGTAACACTTTCGCCTGGCGTTGTTTCCATTGATGCCTCGGGTGCCAATAGTATTGATGCGCCTTACGAGTTGGTTAGCAAGATGCGGGCCAGTTTTAACGTTCTGGGCAGTTTGCTGGGTCGCTTTAAAGAAGCGAGAGTTGCTTTGCCTGGGGGCTGCTCGATTGGTAAACGCAATGTTGATTTGCATGTGAAAGGGTTAACGGCCTTGGGGGCTGATGTTGAAATCATTCATGGGTATGTGGAAGCCAAAGCAAGCCGGTTGGTTGGCGCAGAGATTTTATTGGATACGCCTAGCGTTGGCGCCACAGAAAATATTATGTTGGCCGCTGTTTTTGCTGAAGGCACAACGGTATTGTCAAACGCAGCACAAGAACCAGAAATAACCGATCTTGCCAATTTTTTGAATGCCATTGGCGCCGATGTGAATGGGGCAGGCACCAATGAAATTATTATTCACGGGGTGAGCCCCAGTGCTATGCGCGAAACCAGTTACACTGTTATGCCTGATCGCATTGAAGCGGCAACCTATATTATTGCAGCGGCCGCCACCCGTGGCAGTTTGGTTGTTCAAGATATTATTCCTGCACACTTAAACTCATTAACCCACAAACTTCTGGATATGGGGGTTTCCATTGAATCCATTTCACCAAACAGTCTGAAAGTTTCAAGCAACAAGCGCCTGCAGGCCCAAAATATTGTCACCCAGCCCTATCCTGGCTTCCCCACAGACCTACAGGCTCCTTTGATGGCCTTGCTGTGTGTTTCTGACGGGGTAAGCATTGTAAAAGAAACCATTTATGAAAGCCGCTTTAAACAGGTGGCCGAGCTGATTAGAATGGGTGCCAATGTTTCTGAAGAGCGTAACGTGGCGATCGTTAATGGTATTGAAACACTCAGTGGCGCAGAAGTACAAGCGCATGACCTGCGTGCTGGGGCCTCGATGATTATTGCCGGACTTCAGGCAAAAGGGTGTACTGAAATTCGAAATATTCACCACATTGACCGGGGATATGAGTATGTTGTTGACAAGCTCAGCAGCCTGGGTGCTGATATTAGGCGGGCCAAAGACGATGCCCTTACGGATTTACCAACACCCGATATGCAAACAGCTATTGTTTCCAATAACCCGCAAGCAAATCCAGATTCAAACGTATGACCCATTTTGAAAACACGAAAAGCAAGCTATCAAATCCCGTAACCGCTGCACAAAACCGGTGGTATGATCATGATCCGTTGCTGGTTGAGTTGTTTGAGATGTTGCGGGCTTATCCAGATGCCTTAAGCGGCCAGGCAACGGTATTTCTTGATAAAATTCGATTGGAAGTGGGTGAAGACCACTTAAACCAATTGTTCGAGGGGCAAGCCCCGCTCTCCCACTCGACAACTGATACAGGGGGCAAACGCTGGTACGATGGAAACAAAGATCTGTCGCAGGCCATTGCACTATTAAAGCTGTTGCCACCAGAGGCACAAAACCGACTGGCAGAGCAATTTATTTTGGCGATGCAACGACAAGGGTTGACCCAAAAGGTTTTGAATACCTAATCAAACAGAGGCTCAGGGAGATAGTCCTTATACTTGGCAATCGTTTCAGGGTTTTCGAACCAAGTACACTGTCGATTTAAAAAGTTGTGGCTTGTTGATTCATTTGATTTCACGGTGGCATTTATTTTAGAGTACTCTTTTAGAGTATTCTTGAGTGTGTAATTTAATACTAACGCGTCAGCAATTAGTTTTGTTTTAAGAGATACAAAAGAGACATAAAACTGAATAACCTTGGAAGTGAGCCGAATGGTTAGGAAGCCGCCTCGAAAGCGGTCGCCCCTCTAAAGGGTTGCAGGTTCGAGTCCTGTCACTTCCGCCATTTCTCAGAAAACACAGACCCTTTTGCATCGCTTTAATACTGATACCCGTATGAACACGATCATGAAAACCGCCCCTAGAATATGGACAACCTGATAATGAGACCCACCAGTAATAGTCAAAAAAATCGTTTATTTACTTTATTAAAAGAACAATCGTTTCAACGAGGACGATTTACGCTGGCCTCTGGCAAACAATCAGATTACTATATGGACTGCCGGTTAACCACTTTGGACGGGGAAGGGGCCTATTTGCTAGGGTCAATTCTTTACACTTGCCTTGCCCCACATAATATTGATGCAGTCGGAGGAATGACCATGGGGGCTGACCCCATTGTGAGCAGTATTATTTACCGCAGTGCAGAAGTTGGTGCGAAGCCTTTAAAAGGGTTCATTGTCAGAAAAGAAACCAAAAGTCACGGGGCCCGGAAACAAATTGAAGGCAATCTTAAACCATGGATGCGAATAGCATTGGTGGAAGATGTCGTCACCAGCGGGGGATCAACAGAAAAAGCCATTCAAGCCATCCGTCAAAACTTCCCAGATATTGTCATCACCCAGATTATTGCGGTTGTTGATCGTCAAGCTGGGGCAAGTCAGCTGTTTCAACGTCTTGGGATTCCGTTTCAAGCGTTATTTTCTGTCGACGCATTTCTTCAGGAATAAAGGTCTGCCAATGCTCATCAAGTTCTTGAAAGAAATTATGGGCATCTAAAACATCATCTTCGTTGATAGGATCATATTCTGACAGGCGAACCATTTCGTCTTCAGTGAGTTCTGGATCGGTAAAGCCTTTGTGTAGATTAAAGGCTTTACGGTCTTCGGCGGTTTCAAGCCCGACCATGGCTACCCCATTTTGTTTATTGCATTTGCCGCAATGCACATTGACAATAAACATGGCATCTTCCTGGCGAATGAGTTCAATGTCATCCGGACGAAACGGCTGCGAGCAGAAGTTGCATTGCATTCTGGTAAAAAAGTTTTGTATTAACTGAAATGCATCCATTGGGCAGACCTCGTTGCGTGTTTTTTGAAATAACTGTGCCAATTATTGTGTTAAATACTAACTTGAATTTTTATGACTTGGGTTTGGCTATGTGCTTTTTTGATTTTTAACCTCAATTGACTACGCTAAAAATTTCTTGAAATGATTCTGATGATACAAAACAGGTCAATCCAGTGAAGTGCTTATTGATCATACAATCTGGATATTCATTATAAAACCGATTGGTGTCATAAAGACAATCGTTCATAATTTTATAATATTTGCCTTTTTTTATAGAATATTTACCTGCTCTCAGATAGAATTTATAACATTAATAACCTAACCATTAAGTCAGTTAACAAGAATAACAGCCACAAGCGTATTAATTTTCTCATATTATAACAACCTTGTATAGCCTATTAATCGTCTATGTCTTGCTTTTCCCATAAAATGCCCGTTGATATTAATATCTTTGACACCGATTGCTACGGTGTTATGTGGCATGGGGCCTATACCAAGTGGATGGAAATTGGTCGCGTCAAGTTAATGGAAGATGCAGGCTTTGTTTTTTCAACCCCTGATGACCCAGACGGTCTTGTATTTCCGGTGGTTGAGCAGCAATTCTCGTTTAAGCGGCCTGCTCGCTACGGTGAGGCGTTACAATTGGTTACAAAATTACAGGTGAACCGCCACAAGTTTAATTTTTCTCAAACATTTTATCTGCAGAAACCCGCTACAAAATCAGCAACAGATAAAGACACAATAACAGTCCATGCAGAAACAACCATTGTTGTGTTAAACCATCAATGGAAGTTACTGCGCCGGTTGCCAGAAAGCTTGGCTTGCTTTACCGAGCAATCATTGCAAAAGTTAGAAAAAACTGAGGCCTTACAATGGGTGTAGCCATGGCTATGGCGTTTACGCCTAAAACGGTTTATGTCGGTCGGATTAACAAAGGCGCTGACATTATTACCGCCATCGAGACGTTTTGCACCGAAAAAGCCATCAGCGCTGGTTGGGTTAACATTCTGGGGGCCTTAAATCGGGTAACACTCAGCTATTACGATCAACAAGCCAAAAAATATAACCATACCCAGTACGTTGGAGGTTACGAAATTGTCAGTTGTATGGGTAATATTTCAATAAAAGATGATAAGCCTTTTGCACACTTGCATCTGGTATTGTCTGACTCCTCAGATCAAACCATTGGCGGGCATTTGTGGCCAGACAGTGTTTCGGTGTTTGCTGCAGAATTTTCAATATTTGCACTTTCCCCAGAAGAAAGTACAATGCCCGGTTTATTGCGTCAGAAAGACGCAGAAACGGGCCTTTCATTATGGGGCTGTCGCCTGTAAACACTCCTTTTTATTGTAAAAAATTGTTTCTCTTTGTTGAAAATAAAAAAATGTAAAGTATACTAAAGTTGAGTATACGTTTTATTTGGGTTTCACAGTACGTTCATTATTTTTTTGACCCAACCCTCTCAGATTCACATGAAAAGTTAAATAAAAAATAAACACAAATTAAATAATAAACATATCAATTATACATATGCCGACAAAACTTATCCTTAGTAAAAGTAGTAATTTTCTTGTTTAAACAGTTGTATTGAAGTCAGCAAACTCTAGTTGTCTCTTCTATATGGGTTTTCTACAATTGGTCATAAAATAAAACAGCAAATACTATCCTTTATACCGCCGCTGAAGAGCAGTATCAATTTTATTTAAATTTGGGTATATATCAATTTGGGGAGCAATGATTGCCGTGAGAGTCAGTAAAGCATTTCAAGCATTTTTTAAGTCCTTGTTTAAACAATCCTGCAAGCACCACCGGGTAAAGCTTGAAGAATGGCCCGGTTATTCTCAGAACCCAATGGACAATCACAGAAAAATGTCACAATACTGTGAAGACTGTGGTTACCGGGTGGTTTTTGTCTGGGCTTTCTGCCGGTGCCGCTCCTGCGGGAGTAAGCGGCAAAGCATCTCCAATTCTTTTGGAGAAATCGTACCAAAAACCAATTACTGCAAGCATTGCGGAAAAAATGACTATCAGGTGGTTAAAAAATACCGCATTAATTCAGTTGAAGCCTCTTATGCAATCTTGGACAAAGAGATTGACTACATCGAGCAACAAATTGAAACGTCTCACGTGAATTTTAATCGATCTTATCAACCCATTGGCAAAGGGTTCTATAAATTAAACCGGCTTTCATATACAGATGACACGGCTTCACCAGTGGTTGAGGGTGAGCTTTTAAGAAAAGTTTTTGTTTGAGAAGATCTTGCCTTCACGCAAAAGAGGAAAAAAACTGCTTTAAAATTCCTGCTTTGACCTATAAAACCAGAAAAAATTCCTCTACTACCCAGCCCCAAGTATTGAAAATGAATCGGCAGTTTTCTGATAAACTGCCTCGATCAAGGGCTTGTACTCTGTTTTGAAGTTTTCTTGCTCACTTAAGGCGAATGCTTCGCGTTTGGTAATCTCAAGCATCCCCCTGTCTTCAACCAGGTCGGCCAGAATTAAATCGGGCAAGCCACTCTGACGGGTTCCCAAATATTCGCCAGGACCCCGGATTTCAAGATCTTTCTCAGCAATATAAAAGCCGTCTTCACTCTCAGTCATAATATGCAGGCGTTGCAGGGTTTCTTCAGACGGGCTCTCTGAAACCAGCATGCAATACGACTGAAATTGCCCGCGGCCCACCCGGCCACGCAGCTGGTGGAGTTGCGACAAACCAAAACGGTCTGCGTTTTCAATAATCATCACGGTGGCATTGGGGATATCCACCCCCACTTCCACGACCGTGGTTGAAACCAGAATATCAATCTCAACGGCTGCAAATTTTGCCATCACTGCTTCTTTTTCTTCGGGACGCATTTTGCCGTGCAACAAACCAACCCGCTGGGTCTGAAACACTTCGGCCTGCAAACGTTCAGCTTCTGTGGTTGCTGCACGGGCCGAGAGTGTTTCGGATTCTTCAATCAGTGGAAAAACAATGTAGGCTTGACGGCCACACAAAATTTCGTGGCGAATCAGTTGATAAGCTTGCGGTAATTCGGCACGTTTTAACAGGGTGGTTTTAATGGGGGAACGACCCGGCGGCCGCTCATCCAACAGTGATACATCCAGATCCCCGTGCATGGTCATGGCCAATGTCCGAGGAATCGGGGTTGCCGTCATGGTTAACATTTCCGGGTGCTGTCCTTTTTCTTTCAGCAGGGTCCGTTGTTTGACACCAAAGCGGTGCTGCTCATCCACAACCACAGCCCCAAGCCGATGAAATTCAACGCTGTTTTGAATCAGTGCATGCGTACCCACAGCCACATGAATTTGCCCGTTGAGCAAATCTTGTTGCAGTTGCCGCCGAATTTTTGTTTTGTTCTTACCGACAAACAGACCAACACGCAAACCCAGTGGCGTCAACAACTGGGTGCATTGCTTGAAATGCTGTTCAGCCAAAATTTCTGTGGGCGCCATTAATGCCCCCTGATAGCCGTTTTCAACGGCAACCAGTAATGTTATCATGGCCACAATGGTCTTCCCGCTACCAACATCCCCCTGAAGCAAACGATACATTGGCTCTGGTTGGGCCATATCGTTTAAAATTTCACCAGTTACCCGCTTCTGTGCTTTTGTTAACTGAAAGGGCAGTGCTGCTGTAAACTGTTGGACCAAACCGCCTTCTTGCGTCGCCAGTATCAGCCCTTGAACCTGTTGTTTAAACGATTGCCGCATCAGGGCCAACCGGAGTTGCATAAAAAATAACTCATCAAAGACCAGCCGTTCGCGGGCCTGTTTGGCAAGCTGCTGGCTGTCTGGAAAATGAATTTGGGTTAGGGCCTCGGCCAATGGCAGCAACCCAAGCCGGTGGGTTATTGCACCAGGAATGCTGTCTTGCAGCTGCCCCTGAAGACTTTGCAATGCCTGATGAATCGCTTTTCTGAGAAAGCGCAGATTCAGTCCCTCGGTTAAGGGGTAAACCGGGACAATACGACCCGCATGCAATGAACTTGGCAGCCCTTCAGACGCGTGCGTGTGATGCTTGTCCTGGTAACTTAAAATTTCAATTTGTGGGCGATCAATGGCCGGTATTTTTTTATAGGTGTCCCACTTAATGCGGCCAGACACCATCACATCGGTGCCTTTGGCGTAGCGGCTTTTATGATTTTCCTGAACCGCCCGGCTGACCTTGCCCAAAAACCAGTTGCCCGCCATCACACCTGTATCGTCTTCAATTAATACGCTGAGAATCGACTGCTGGCCGCTTCGGGTATTGTAGGCACTGACCGAACGAATCTGGCCAATAATGGTGACATCCTGACCGGCTTCAAGCTGGATAATTTTTTGACGGGTTTCATAGTCAATGTAGCGTTTCGGGAAATAATACAGCAGTTGCTTTATGGTGAACACACCCACATTGGCCAATATTTTGGCAAGATTCGGGCCAACTCCTTTCAGAAATTGCACCTCAGAATCCAAGGTTAACGCGGGTCGTACGTAATAGTGGTCAGTTTCTTGCCCGGTATGTCCGGTTGATACTGGGTCAGAACTTTCTGGGTTTAAGCCGGGTCTTGTCCCTGCCCGTTTTCGCAAGGCTTGAAGGTTTACTTTTGCCCGTTTTTTTTCTAGAAAAAATTGTTCCAGCTGCTCGATAGCCCCCATTCGGCTGCCAACATCCATATAAGTATAATTTTCAAAGCTTCGGCGCAGCAGGGTGAGTTGCTCTGCATCCGTTAAAAATGTAGCAGTTAGCAGGGTTAAACTTTCAGTCATAAATGCAGCAAACGTCTTGTGACGGCCTTGCACATTGCTGTAACGGCATTGCTTTTCAAGAGCCAAGGCTTTATTCATTGCAGTCAGCTTCAGGGTGGCTTCATCTGCGGTCAGCATTGTGCTTATGCCTTCTAAGAATTTAATATGAGGTCATTGGATATCAAATCTATTGTATAGCCAACGCAACGGGCAATTCAAACAGTTTCCCATACCCATTAGGTCAAGCGCCGTATTGTAATGACTCGCGTTGTGCAGTTATCCCTATAAATTCCAATCCAACTTTAAAAGCCAAGCGTTAAAGAAACCGGGCAGTGATCAGAGCCTTGGGTTTCTGTATGTATTTGAGCCTCTACCAGGTTTTCTTTCAGTTCCGGACTAACAAAACAATAGTCAATGCGCCACCCGACATTGCGGTTTCTGGCAAACGTACGCATATGCCACCATGAATACATCTCTTTTGCCTCCGGGTAAAAATGCCGAAATGTATCAATATAGCCCATTGCTGTAAACTTATCCAGCCAGGCTCTCTCGATGGGTAGAAAGCCGGTGATTGTTTCGTTGTCTTTGGGTCTGGCCAAATCAATGGGGTGGTGTGCCGTATTGAAATCGCCAATGGCCACAATTTTTTTTCCGGCTTTACGCTTGGCTTCAGCGTGGTCGAGAAAAACATCATAAAAATCAAGTTTATACTGAATCCGGTCATCCCCCCTGCCGCCGTTGGGGTAATAGATGTTGTAAAGCACAAATTCCGGGTACTCTGCAACCACAACCCGGCCTTCAGTGTCCCATTCAGCGATGCCAAAGCCTTCAGCCACAGAAAGCGGTTCTTCTTTGCTGAACAATGCCACCCCGCTGTAGCCCCGTTTTTCAGCATGTGCCCAATAGGTGCGGTATCCCTGCGGAGAAATCATTTCCAGTGTCAGCTGATCAGCAGCAATTTTTGTCTCCTGAACCCCGATGATATCGGCTTGCTCGGCTGTCAGCCAGTCAAAAAATCCTTTTTTGATGCCGGCACGAATGCCATTTACATTCCAGGAAACAATGCGATAAGTTTTTGAAAAAACTGATGCAGACGCTGATGAATTTGACGCCTGGGAATTTAATGCTGGAGAATTTAATCCTGATGAAGATGACATACGACAGTAAGTGCTTTCCAAAAGACGCTATATAGAAATAATTTATGATGCTGATGCAGCAGCCTGCTCAAGCCCAATGGCATTCATAGCAGAACCCGCTTTAAACCACTTAATTTGCTCGGCGTTTAGAGAATGGCAAAAAGTCAATGTCAAGGTCTCACCCGAAGCTTTTTTAATGTGCCCTTTCACCGGTTCGCCAGGGGTTAAGCGGGCCAAATCAACCAAACTGATTAAATCGCCTTTGTTAATTTTTTCATAGTCTGCTTTATCAGAAAAAACCAGCGGCAGAACCCCCTGCTTTTTTAGGTTTGTTTCATGAATACGCGCAAAGCTTCGGGTGATTACTGCTTTGACCCCCCAAAACCGTGGAGACATGGCGGCATGTTCTCGACTGCTGCCTTCGCCGTAATTTTCATCACCAACAATAATTGAGCCGCGTTGAGACTTTAAATCTTTGGCTTTGAGTGCCCAGTGAGACACCCCCCGTTCCACGCCATTTACTGGCATTTTAACGGCATCCGCTGTTTTTCCGGTTTCTGCATCCACGGCGCCCAGTAGCATGTTGTGGCTAATCCCAGACAAGTGCCCCCGAAGCGGCAGCCAATCCTTGCCTGCAGGCGAGATGTGATCGGTGGTGGTTTGCCCTTTTGTTTTCACCAAAACCGGAATGTCAATATAGTCTTCCCCGTTCCACGGTGCAAAGGGGGCCAGCTTTTCAAGCCGCGGGCTGTTTGGATCGATAATCACCGCAACCGCATCGCCATTGTCAGGCGGGGCAATAAAGCCGTCATGAGAAATTTGGAACCCGCCGGTCGGTAGTTCCGGGGCCACTGGGGCTTCTAAGGCAATGCCATCAATGTGGTCGGTTAAGGGGTTAAACGTTGTGGTGCCAGCCAGGGCCATGGCCGTAACAATTTCAGGGCTGGCAATAAATGCCAGGGTTTCCGGGTTGCCGTCATTTCGCTTGGGAAAGTTGCGATTAAATGAGGTAATAATGGCGTTGTTTTCGCCTTTTTTAATGTCGCTGCGGTCCCAGTTGCCAATACAGGGGCCACAGGCATTGGCCATTACAACCCCGCCAATGGATTCAAAATCCTGTAGCTGACCGTCGCGTTGAATGGTCTCATAAATTTGCGTTGAGCCCGGTGTAATTAAAAAATACGATTTGGACTTCAGCCCTTTGGCCTTGGCTTGCCTGGCCACATGGGCTGAGCGTTCTAAGTCCTCGTATGACGAATTGGTACAGCTGCCCACCAGTGCTGCACTGAGTGCTTTGGGGTAATTGGCCTGCTCAACTTCTTGCGCGAACTCAGACAGTTTTCTAGCTTTATCCGGTGAATGGGGACCCACAACATAAGGTTCTAGCGCGTTTAAATCAATTTCAATCACCTGATCGTAAAAGTCTTGAGGGTTTTGAATGACAGCATCGTCTGCCCGCAGATGGGCTGCATGGGCATCTGCCAGATCTGCAATACTCGCCCGCTCGGTGGCTTTCAAGTAAACAGCCATTCTCTCATCATAAGGAAACAGCGACGTGGTTGCCCCCAGTTCAGCACCCATATTGGTAATGGTGCCTTTGCCGGTACAACTGATGCTTTGGGTTCCTTCACCAAAATACTCAATAATTTTATTGGTGCCGCCCTTGGTTGTGAGAAGCCCGCACAGGTATAAAATAATGTCTTTGGGGGCTGCCCACCCAGACAACTGGCCAGTTAAATGGACCCCAACCAGTTTGGGTGCTTTAACCTCCCAGGCCAGGCCTGCCATTACATCCGCAGCATCAGCGCCGCCGACCCCAATGGCAACCATGCCCAAACCGCCTGCGTTTGGCGTGTGGCTATCAGTCCCAATCATTAACCCACCCGGAAAGGCATATTTTTCAAGCACAACCTGATGAATAATGCCGCTACCCGGTTCCCAGAACCCCATACCGTAGTGTGCCGCCGCTGACTGAAGAAAATTGTACACCTCTTCATTTTCAGTGTTTGCCCGGTTCAAGTCATCTGTGGCCCCCACCTGAGCACGAATCAGGTGATCGCAGTGAACGGTTGAGGGGACAGCCACTCTTGAACGGTTGGCCTGCATAAACTGCAGAATTGCCATTTGTGCCGTTGCATCCTGCATGGCAACACGGTCAGGCTGCAACTGCAAAAAATCTTCACCACGCCGAATGCTTTCAGGAATTTCACCGCCTGCAAAATGGGAAAACAATACTTTTTCAGCATAGGTTAGGGCTGTTTTGCCCAATTTCTCTTTTGCAAGGCTCAATTTTTGAGACAAAGCGTTGTAATGGGTAGCAATGGCGTCTTTCATTGTTCTATTTTGCCTTTTATTGATTAAAAAAGCCTCTGTAATAAAGATGATTTTACAACAACCGTTCTGGCTTATTTAAACTGCATGAATTAATAAAGCGGACCACACTTGCAAGTTGATTGGTCCGCTTTACATCATATTTGCTTCATTTCTGCTTACTTTAAGCGGCCTTCAACGATGGCCCAGTCAACATTTTTCCAGAATGCGGCAATATACTTCCCGCGCTCGGTGGGTTTGTAATCAACGGTGTAGGCATGTTCCCAGACATCCATCACTAAAATGGGCGTAAACCCTGCAGGATGGCCCAATTCATGATCGGTAATCCAGAAATTCTGCAAATGGCCAGTAAACGGATCTTGGTACAGGATGGCCCACCCAATGCCGCGCATTGCACCGGTGGCTTTAAAGTCTTTTTCAAAGGCTTCAACACTGCCAAAGTTTTCAGTCAGCAATGTGGCCAATTTGCCTGAAGGGGCTAACGGGGTTGGCTCACTGCTTAAATTACCGAAATAATATTCATGCAAGCGCATACCGTCATATTCAAAGCCAAAACGTCTGCGAAGTTCAGCGTACTCAGGCGTGCCAATTTTGTCATCAGCCCGCATTGCGGCAAGCATTTCATTCACTTTATTGGTATTGGTAACATACCCTTTGTACAAGGCATAGTGTTGTTCCAATTGTTCGGGTGATATCCCGTCCAGTTGCAGATCAAAAGTTTTTACCTCGTAAGGTTTAACTTGTGTTGCAGGCATAACAGTAGCTTCCTTTTTTTAAATTTTGTTCAAATTTAAGTTTTAAATTTAAATTGTCAGTTGAGATTAATCAGTTGGAAATGCGGTTAGTGAGATGGAAAACGCATTATTTGACTAATTTAGCATAAACAGAAATGAATGATAAACCACCACAGAAATGACTGTGACATTTCTGTTTCAGTTTTTTATAAACATACGGCAGCGGCTTTTTTATACAGCTTCAACGTGTTTTGCATTAAAGTAGCAATGGTCATTGGGCCAACACCACCAGGCACTGGGGTAATAAACCCGGCAACAGACTGCACAGACTCAAAATCAACATCGCCGACCAGGCCATTTTCAGTCCGGTTAATGCCCACATCAATAACAACAGCATCTGGTTTAACCATTGTGGCATCAATAATTTTAGGAATACCAACAGCAGCAACCAGTATATCGGCCTTTTGGGTGATCTCAGCCAAGTTCTGGGTTTTGCTGTGACAAACGGTTACGGTTGCATTTTCTTGAAGCAGCAACAGCCCCATAGGTTTTCCCACGATATTGGAGCGTCCCAAAATAACCGCATGTTTTCCTGAAATATCAATATTATAGTGCTTTAACAGGGTGATGATGCCAGACGGGGTGCAGGGCGCACAAACCGATGGATCCCCAGAAAGCAGGCGGCCCATATTAACGGGGTGGAGTCCGTCGACATCTTTTTCGGGGGCAATTGTATTAATCACCCGATCTGTATTAATCTGTTTTGGCAAAGGCAGCTGGACCAAAATGCCGTGCACACTGGCATCCGTATTCAGGGCTTCAATTATGGCTTCAAGTTTTTCTTGCGGCGTACTTTCCGGATAAATCAGAACTTCAGAAGCCATGCCCAGTTTCTTGGCAGTTTTGGCCTTTTTATTGACATAAACATGGCTAGCCGGGTTATCGCCCACCAGCACAACCACCAGCTTGGGAACCGCCGGATTTTTTTCAGACGTATTGCCAGACAACAGACTCTGAATGTCTTGCTGAATGGCATCATGCAGCTGAGAGGCAACCGCTTTGCCATCCAGCAGGGTTGCAGCCGTTTCATTAAAAAGGGGGGGCATTGTTAATGATATCCTCTGTGTTTTTCTCTATTTTTCCTGTTGCCGCTCAATTACGCAAATGCGGGTTCATTGTTAATGATATCCTCTGTGTTTTTCTCTATTTTTCCTGTTGCCGCTCAATTACGCAAATGCGGGTTTATAATTTTCACCCTCGGTGTTTTCAGGAGCTTCCCCGTCATCCAGCGTCTTGGTCTTGTCATGAATGGTTCCAAAAACAGCCATTTGCCGGTCATCCAGAACGCCTTCCCACCTTGCAATAACTGTCGAGGCAACACAGTTGCCAACCAGGTTAATGGCTGTTCTGCCCATATCTAAAAAATGATCGACGCCAAGAATGACGGCAATACCAGCCATCGGCAAATTAAATGCCGTCACCGTTGCAGCCAGAACAACCAGTGATGCTTTTGGAACCGCAGCAATCCCCTTGGTTGTGATCATCAGGGTGATTAACAATAAAATCTGTTGTTGCAAGTTCATTTCAACGTGCGCCATTTGGGCAATAAACAAAGCAGCCAGGGCAACATACAGGGTGCTTCCATCCAGATTAAAGCTGTAGCCTGTGGGGATAACAAAGCTCACCACGTTTTTAGGGACGCCAAATCGCTGCATAATGTGCATGGCTTTGGGCATCGCAGATTCACTGCTTGCCGTAGAAAATGCCAGCAAGAAAGGCTCTTTAATGGCTTTCATCAGTTTAATGAAAGGCACTTTGGCAATCAGGCAGGCAGACCAAAGCACTGAAAATACAAAAGCAAACAGCGCAAAGTAGAGTGCCCCAACCAGTTTTGCATACGTCAGCAAAATACCAAGCCCATTGGCCCCCACCGTTGCTGCAATGGCAGCAGTGACCCCTAATGGCGCAAAGAGCATCACTTTATTGACCAATTGAAACATAATTTCAGACAGCGATTGCAATCCGTTCAAGACCGGTTTTGCCTTATCGCCAGCAGAAATCATGGCAAGCGCAAAGAAAACAGAAAAAACCACAACCTGCAAGATATCCCCACGCGCCATGGCATCAATAACACTGGTTGGGATCATGTTAACCAGGGTGTCCCACAATGAATGGTTTTGAACCATAGGGATATTGCCTGTTATTTCGCCCAAGCCAGACAATGAGTCCGCTTGGCCCAATCGCGCCATATCTACGCCGGACCCAGGCCGGAAAATATTGGCGACAAGTAAACCAATAATCAATGCGGGAATGGTGGCCAACTCAAAATAAATGAGTGTTTTGAGCCCCAGCCTGCCAAGATTCAGGTGATTGCCGGTTCCTGCAATGCCAATAACCAAAGTTGAGAAAATAAGCGGGGCAATCAGCATTTTAATCATGCGCAGAAACATGGTAGAAACTGGTTTCAGCTGAACCGCAAGATCTGGTAATAGCTGGCCCAGTAAAATGCCGATCAGCATGCCTGCAACCACTTGCACAATCAGGTTTGGCTTTTGGATTTTCAACCCCAATATTTTCAAAAGCGGCACTCCTACGTTTGAAAAGTCTGACGTCAATAAAATATGAATGACGTTTGTTAAAAAGAATGTTAAGGAAAGGAAAACACAACTATAAAAGAATTAAACCCAAAAGAAAAAAAAATTGAAACGCTACCAATGGATATATGCTGTTGTTCAGCTGGCCAATTATTTTCCGTAACGCCGTTCGCGTTTTGCAAAACAATCAATGGCTTTGGCCAATGCCTTCTCTCGAAAGTCGGGCCAAAGTTCCTCTGTAAAGTAAAGCTCGGTGTAAGCACATTGCCACAACAAATAATTACTGATCCGGTGATCCCCGCCGGTGCGAATGAGCAAATCCGGATCGCCTGAAGCTGTGGTATAAAGCTGACTAGTAATGAGATCATCGGTAATTTGCTCTGGCCCAATAAGTCCTTTTTGAATCTGGTTTGCAAGTGCCTGCATTGCCCGCACCAGTTCTTGTCGGGCACCGTAATTGGCAGCAATCTGGAGGGTTATTCCTGTATTATTTGCTGTTTTTTCCTGAGATTTCTGAATAATCGTTTGTAAATTTTGCGGAAAAGCTGAAATATCCCCAATAAATATAATGCGAACCCCGTTTTTGTGCATATCATTTAATTCATTTCTGAGAACCTGGTTAAACAGATTGACCAGATAGCCCACTTCGGCTTGGCTGCGTTGCCAGTTTTCTGTGGAAAATGCAAAAACAGTAAACGCCCGAATGCCGATATCACGGCAAAATCTCAAAAGTACTTTCAATGAATCCACCCCTTTTTGGTGCCCAACAAGGGAGGGGAGGCCTCTTAGTTTTGCCCAGCGGCGGTTTCCATCCATAATGACTGCAATGTGCTTTAAGTTGCTTTGCTGCACAGTGTTTTGGAGGCATTCC
>JBCDLA010000052.1:0-18315 GCA_038745945.1 Cyanobacteria bacterium P01_H01_bin.74
AATAAATATTGAAATATGCTAATTGGAGTTGCAAGGATTACCCGTGGCATTGACGCGAAAAAACGTTCGTCATTATGTTGTTCAAAAGCTTCTTGCAGCAAATATAACAGCGGTTCAAAGCAGAGTAAACAACAGTCCAATTGAAACATTCAGCCAAAAAGACACGCCTTTAATAAACGTTTATACGGTTTCTGAAGAGGCAGATGAACGTGAAGGGTTTAACGAATATGCGCATTTGTTAAAACAATGCATGCTTGAAATTAATATCATGTTGCAGAGCTCTGTGAGTAATGCGGGTGATATTTTGGATGATGTTTGTGAGGTTGTTACAACGCTTCTAGATAATGATAAAAAACTGGGTGGCTTAATTACGCTGGCGGAGTATAGAGGGACTGAGTTTGTTTTTGAGCCCAATGCAGAAATTCCTTTTGCAGGTGCCAGTATTCGTTATCAATTACGTTACCTTTAAGTAAAAAGGATTATTTAGAATGTCCACCAATACACCAATAACAGCTTTTGGTTTTCATGAAGCTGTTATTAAAGATAGACTGACCCACAAAATTCATCCTATTCGCATCACAGAATCTTATACACCAAATTTTAGTGAAGAAAATATTCCGTTAAATGGTGGGTCCAGTTCATTTGCCTGGGACAATGCGAGTGGTTACTCAGAAAGTTCGTTGTCACTTACCATTGCACAATATGACTTAGCGATTCTGCGTTATTTTGGCGGTGATGGCGGCAATTATACTGAAAATCTATCCGGTGATTCAGTGGGCTACGCTTCTGCACTGGTTAATAGAATAGGAAGTAGTGTTTTTGATTCAACAACGGGCATTGCCTCAGTTGCTGTGGCTTCAGGAGGAAATCCGAAATTTGGAAATTATTATATTAAGGCAGTTTCATCAAACACCGTTCATGTATACCTCGATAATAGTCTAGACGGGTTAAGTGAATATGATAATAACGGACGTATTACAAATACACCATTAACCCTTGTTGCAGGGGTTAGCATAGTTATCCCCGGTACTGGAATAGAACTGATAGGGGGTAGTGGTTCTATAAATTTAACAGTCAATGATATTGCTAGTTTTTATGCCAGACCAAAAAACACGTATAACTTTGAATATTTATTGGGGAAAGACGCAAAACCAGAGTTTGATCTGTCGATTTATACTGAAAAACTGGGTGTAAATAAATATAGGGGGTGGCATTTTCCACGTGTTAAAGCCAATGGTTTTAATCCCTCGGGAACAGCAAAAGAATGGTCTCAAATTGAAACAGAGTTAATAGTTTTGTTTGATCCTGTTTTTAATTACGCCGTGAAATTTACTGCTATTGAACGTTAAAGGGGTATTAAAGATGCAAAATACACAACATGAATTGATATGGAACGATAAGACTTATACACTTCGAAAAATGAATCCGCTGTTGAAAGCAAAATATTTAGAGGTTTACATTCAATTTAAAAACGAAGAAATTAAAAATCCTCATGCTGAATTAACGGATATTGTTACAAGTGTAGCAATACTAAAGGCTGGTGCACCATTGATATGGGAGTTTTTAACACCATCAGACAAGAATCAAATTGGTACATTTGATAACTTTATTGATGATTTAAATGAACTTGAATTGGGTAAATTTTTTCTGTGGGCCACCAAAGAGGTTGAAAAAACAAAAGATTTTTTAGAACAAGAACAAATGAAAGTGGGCAACGGATAAAAATAGAATCTGCTTATGGGGCTATTTGTCGATTTTATGGATGGTCATTGTCTGAAGTTGAGAGTTTATCTGAGTATGAACTTTTTCAGTATTTATCTGAAATCACAGAATTAGTGAAAAAAGAGCAAGTTGAAAAAATTCAAGCTGTTTCCCTTGGATCTGCACTTGCGAATGGCAGTAAACAGGCTAAAAAACAAGTTGATAAGCTTATTCGTGAGGCAAATCAAGCAAAACATAAGCAGAATTTCCATACCCCAATTCCTTTGTATGAAATAAATTAAAACAAAATCATCTCTTTACGTACTAATGGGATGTTTGACTTGGCACTAAGACAGGCGGTGATAGTATGACCCAATGGAAATCAGACCTTAACAAGAAGTCTAAACTGATCACAAAAAAGAAGGTGAATTTTGCTTTTGAAGAAATTTCAAAGTGCCACCTGCATACTATTAATAGCGCCAAAATTTTGGACGATAAATCTCTACTGGTAATAGGTGGGCTTATTACAGTATCGACAGCTATCCTCGGTTTTTTTGCAAGCCAGTGTAGCTTTGATAAACCTCTACCTGAACAGCCTTGGGATATTCTTATTCCCGGTATTATTTTACAAGCCTTCTTTTGGTACTCAATGCGCATATTGGTGAAGGCTCTCTACCCTGTTAAATATTTTCCACCTGGCAATGAACCTCAGATGATATTGACCCAAGAGCAATTTGACCAACCTTTAAGCTGGCTCATCTTTTCTCAAGCTCACAGCATGCAAGAAAGGATTACGTTAAATTGCGAGTTAAACAATCAAAAAGCTAAAGCCTTACAAAAATCACTATTTCTTGTTATTCTGGCCCCCATTACCTCCATTGCCCTTAGTGTAGGTGTTCTGTGGGTTAGGGGGCTTTCCTAGATTGGGGGACTTGGCTGACTGGCTAATATTTTTAGAGCTGTTACTTTGTCCGCTTTCTGATTTACCCTTGTTGCTCATGCTAAAGTGCTTCTAACTACATAATAAATTTAGCCCTTCGCACTCGGAATGCAAGGGCTTTTTACTTGAGGCATATTATAGCAGAGTCACGCTGTTAGTACATTAAGGGATGATTCTGAATTAAAATGACTGTAAAAAAATCGATTGAAGCTATTTTAAAGCTGGATAATGTTCTCTTTAAAAAAGGGCTTGCAAGTGCAGAAGGTGCTGTCCGCAATTTGGGTCAAAGCTTGACCAACGTTGGGCAAAAAGCAAGTATTGCTTTTGTGGGTGGGGCTGCAGTTATTACGGGGCTATCGAAGACAGCAAAAGATTTTGAAAAGGGTATGCGAGATGTTTCAACCTTGCTTGATACCAGTACAGAATCAATGGCAAAAATGTCCAGAGAAGTCTTAAGTATTGCTAGAAATGTACCGGCAAGCATTGGTGATCTAACTGCAGGTCTATATGATGTACGTTCTGCTGGGATTGACTCTTCTAAAGCAATGGAAACATTGGAGGCATCTGCAAAATTAAGTATTGCAGGGTTGTCCAGTGTTAAAGAAGCCACAGATATTACTACTTCAGCTTTAAATGCGTTTGCTAAAGATGGATTAACAGCGTCTGAAACAACAGATATCCTGTTTAAAACAGTTAAATTTGGTAAAACCACAGTAGAACAGCTGGCACAGTCATTTGGTTCAACGGCACCAATTATTGCTGCCGCAGGTATTACACTGAAAGATTTTTCAGCAGCAACTGCTGCATTAACAACTGTTGGTCAGCCTGCAAGTGTTGCACAAAATGCGTTACGTGCTGCCATTGTCGCACTAAAAAAACCAACAGCAGAAATGCAAGATATTTTCAAAGAATTGGGTGTTTCGAGTGGTGTAGAATTAATTCAAACTTCTAAAAATTTGGGTGATGTTTTCAGTAAAGTTTATAAAACATCAAATCGTATGGGGATCGCAATCGAAAAAGCTACAGGGCGTGTTGAAGGTGCTGCAGCTATTACTTCGTTGGCTACCATAACCAATGATTCTTATGTGAAAACATTTGAAAACATTATTTCTGGTTCAAGTGCTCTTGAAACTGCATTTAAGAAACAGCTAGATCCCATTGATAATGCAAAAGGGGCTTTAATTGTTTTGGCTGTCCAAATGGGTAATGAATTGCTACCTGCCATTCGTTTATTGTCTGGATGGATAGTAAATTTGGCATCAGCATTTGACAAGCTTCCAAAATCTTTTAAGAGTGTAATTGCAAATACACTTTTAATATCGACAGTAGTTGCTGGGTTATCAGCAGCAATTTTATTAACGGTTGGCTCAATAGCAACCCTTGTAGCAAGCTTTATTGGTCTTAAAGTTATTTTGGTTCCTTTAATAGCAGGGGCTCTTAGTGCATTGGGTGGAACTCTCATAGGCACAGTAATCCCTGCAATTATATCGATGGGAGCGGCTATTACTGGCCCTGCTATCTCAGCTATTACAGCGCTTGGTGGGGTTATTACAAGCACTGTTATTCCTGCTATCTTAGCTATGGGTGCAGCCCTAGGTACTGCAACAGGGGGTCTTACTTTAATTATCGGCGGGGCTATTACCGCAACTGTTGCATTGGCTTTTGCCTGGAAAACAAACTGGCACAATATCCGTGGGGTAACAAGACAAGGGATTAAGGATTTTAAATCTCAAATTCAAAAACTGTTTGCTTTTTTAAACAACGCTTTCAATACCCTAAAGAAAAATACAATTGCTGTCGCAAGAGCTATTCGCAAAGCGTTATCCAGTATTAGGGTACCCAGTTTAAATTTTGACTCTATGATTCAAAGAGCAAAAAAAGCAGGTACAGAGGTGCAGAAGTATTTTACTCAAGGGTTTTTTGCAGGGGGTGCGGCACCACTTAATTATCAAAAGGTTGCTTTCAACCAGCCGAATACTACATTTGCACAAACTGACTTTGGAACCTTAGTCCCCTCCAGCTTTGCAAATCAGTCAACTGAGTCTTCTCTAGAGCAAGTTGATCTCGGTACACAACTGCAGAATAAACAAACGCTAATTGGCGATTTTTTACAGCAAACAGATTTAGCTGTAGGACAGTTTTTAGACAATTACATTCAGAGCGTTTTGACAGGAAATGCCAGTATTGCAGACTCTTTTAAAGCGCTTGGCATTCAAATTTTAAAAAATATGGTGAATGGTGTTTTCAAGCAAATTGAAACTAACTTTTTGAAATTAATTAAAAGTTCGAAAGTTACAACAGCTGGGCTTGAAAAGGTATTTAAAGCTTTTTCTGGTGCATCTAGTAAGGTTTTTCAAAGTTTTGGCAATATTGTGGCAACTGTATTTCGAAATATGCTGAGTGTTACTACTGGCATTATTGGCAAAATATTTGCTGCAACCAAGGCTGCTTCGATTGCCAATTCTATTATTCAAGTTCATGAGTGGGCTATCTCAGCGGCTAAAGCGGTTGCAGGGATTCCGATTGCAGGACCCGCTCTTGCTGCAGCTGCATATGCTGCTGCAATGGGTTTAGGGCTTAGTGGCGTAGCTGTTATTAAAGGCGTCCAGCTTGCTGGTTTTGCTTCTGGGACACCTGAATTACCTAATGACATTGTGGCGCAAGTTCATGCGGGTGAAATGATTGTTCCCAAAAACTTTGCAGATGCAATACGTTCTGGTGATTTGACATTGAGTGGGCATTCAAATAACACTGGAGGTCAATCAGAAGGTGGGGTCAGCATAACAATCAATAGCCCACAATTAATTGGTGCTCCTGAAGAATGGCTTGAACAATTTGAGTCAATGCTGATTGAAAAAGCCAATACGATTGGCTCCAGAATTATGATTCAAGGTATCTAATGCCTGGGTTTAAGTTCTTTAAACTGTCGCATGCAGATATTTATAATCAATCTGCTCTTGCGACAATTAGTAATAATGAAGCTTTGATTCAGCAGCTTTTTAATCGTGATGAGTATATTGCCTGGGAGAGTATTGGCAGTAACGATGATGAAACCATTGTTCTTGAAATTGATTTTGGATCAGCACGAACATTTGATTGCTTAATACTTAATAAAACCAACTTAAAAGCATTCAACCTTGAGTATTTTTCTGGGTCTTGGGTAACTTTACTCACTGTTTCAGACAACCTGAACAGTACCTATTACGGTAAATTCCCAGCAGTCACCGCAACTTTAGTTCGGTTAAGTATGATAAAAACCGTTATTCCCAATGCAGAAAAAACTATTCAAGATGTTGTAATTACGGAGGAGATTGGGCAATTGGTTGGTTATCCAGCTTTGAGGACAACCTTTGCTCGAACAAAAAATACCAAAGAGTTAATTAACGGGAAAAATAAGTTTCTACAAAAAGGGCGTAAACTCAATTTTACTTTATCTTTTGTTGATCACGTGGGCACAAATGATAGAGCCTTATTTCATACAGTAACAAACCTGTCTGAGCCTTTTTTACTATGGCCTTGTGGGGGAAATGTTGAGCAGTTTGCTTATCCTGATTTTGGGTATCGGTTGGAAGATTTATTTTTAGTGCAAGTTGATGAAAACGGATATAGTCATGAATTCACAAAAAACTTGTACAAGAGTGGTTTTAGAGCTTCCCTAAGGCTGAAAGAAGCATAATGTGTCTCTTGCAACTCATGCGGCAAAGAATTATCAAATTCGGTATTTGCGGGTTTATTTAGCCCCCAGAACAGTGAACAATACATATGACATATTTATTGATATCAGTAATTATGTAATTGAGGGAAAGCTGGGGAAATATAAACGATCAATCGACTCAGACCCTTTTAGTATTGGGTTTTACGAAGAAAGCAATATTAAACTGTCTTTTGATAACGCTGATCAGCTTTTTAGTTCTGGAAGAGGGTATTTTGAAAACAAGATTGTTGACCGGAGCAAAATCAGAGTTGTTGCGGGGTATTATGACATTCACAATATTAAAAACGTGGAATTTGAAAACACGTTTGAAGGAATCATTGAAGATCGCAGTACAACACTGGATGATGCAACTGACACTATCAACTTTACGATCTTGAGTTATAGCGGTGTTATTGGAAAGCTGGTTACAGATCCAGGGGCTGTTACCAATGGTCAGGATTTCAAAACCGCTTTGTGGAATTTGCTTAATCGGAATGAAGTTAAAAGCCTATTAACACTAGATAGTCGAAACATTAATCCCAATATTAATCTTACAATTGATGACGCCACATTTTTTGTGGGTAAACAGTTAAAAACTGCCCTAAATGCCCTATTGCTCGCAAGTAATAGTGTTCTAAAAATTGAAAATAACACGTTATACATTGCAGACCGATCACCCTCATTATCAGTGAGATTTCAATTTTTCGGCTCACGTAATTTGGTTAATATTTACAAGCTTGAAAATTACACAAATGGCCTGTCTCGAAGTATTACACGTGTTGCTATTAACACCAAGATTTTTGAATCAGACAATGCCATTATCAACCAGTTTGGCGCAAATCTAAAATCATATGAGCTTAACTTTATCACTGATGATACTGCGATTAAATCTATCGGTGAAAGTATTTTAGAAGAGTTCGCTTATCCCAAACCAGAGCTTAATTTAACAACTGATTTTATTGGTAATGAAATTCAACTGTTGGATTTGGTCACTATTGATTACCAAGGAACTTTGTTAGATAAAAACCCAGCTTTATATGGTCAAGCACGTTATGCGTTCTCTCAATTCGTAAAAAGAAGTGGTGCTATTCGTATTGACGGGTTAACCGGGTTTAAAGTTCTGGGGATTGAGCATGATTTTCAGAAATACACAACAAAGCTAAAGCTGAGACAAGTGGGTACTGGTCAATTTGATTCATTAATTAGTTATAACACCGCTATATATGGACAAGGTATTTATGATGTCTCAACTTATGCACAAACTGCGTAAAGGTATCTTTAATGGGAAATGAGCAATTACAAGCCCGCTCAAGTGGACAAGAAATTCAAGCACAAGATGTCAATCAATACCGAAATGCATTGATTGGTGATATTTTGCCACGAAATGCCAGTGCTTCGGTTGAGGCAGGTGTTGGCAATTTGGGGAACTCCACAAACCCTTGGCAAAATTTATATATCTCAGGGAATGTGATACAAAATGGCACTGTTTTAGACTTTTCAGACTTTTCTAGCATCTCTAACAAAATTAATAGTGGAGAAGTATTACCCAATAGTGGTGGCAAGCCCGGCTATTTATCTTTTCTTAGTACCTCAACAACAGGGCAAATAATAGCAGCAACAACCAATTTGTCTCTAGTTATTAACAATACAAGTGTAACAGTTACCACTAATATCAATATTTTTGGTCTTGCAACAGCACCTGGCTCGAATAATACATGCACAATAAATAATCAAAATTTAAATGGGCAAAACAGTACACAATATCTGGGCGAAGATGGGCAAGCGATACCAATTAATAACATCGGGGCTGAAATTTTAGCATTAGACAACACTGTTCAATCTTTCAAAAAAGGAAATGAATACTTTATCGCTTTTATAGATGTAAGCAATAACCAGATAATGCCTTTATTAAGAGGTGTTGGGCAGACAACTCGAGAAACATTAGCACACACTGATGTCTTAACGTTAATGCAGTTAAATCACATTTTTCTTGATGATGATGGGACAACCCCTTTTAAAACATCGATTTTTCCAACTTTTGAAAGTACTGACCCACCTATCGGTAGCGCTAATCAATGGTATTTTAATACCAAAACAAAACGTTGGCTAAAGTATTCAACAAGCTGGATAACTGAAGATGCTGCTTACTTAGGGTATATCATTTGTGATGCAACACAAGCTGTTGCTTCTGAATCTGCTGATTTTACTTTAGATTGGGCGTCCACTTGTACTGGGCGTCTTACTAAGCTCAATAATTCTAAAATACATGTTCAGCTGGGTATCGTCAGTGTGGCTGGTGAAAAATTTCAAGTTAATGATGCTGGGACTTTGATTGACTTGTCAAATGGAGATGATTTAGAAGCTGGTCAAATTGAATTGCCCAATACAACGTATTATCTCTATTTAGACAATGCACTAAAAACAAGATTTTCTCGGATTGTTCCCCGTCTCCCTGATTTAAAAGCAGGACTTTACCATCCTCAAAAATACTGGCGATGCATTGGGAAAGTTCTCAATGATATTAGTAGTGATTTAGGACAACCTGTCTTTCTTGGGGAGGATACTGATTTTAAAGACAAAGCGGTTATCAATCCAGGTCAGTCGGGTATAGCCGTCCCTTTCTATAAATCCCCTTCAGAAATTACACTGGCTCACTTTGATGTAATTGATAGTACAGGGCAAATTCAAATTGCAAGAAATTCCGAATCTGTCATTGATACCGGCACCAGTTTTTTTGATGGTGTGAGTGAAGCAGGAACTTTGGGAGGAACAGTCAGTATCTCTGAAAATGAGACAACTGTTTCAGGAGTTGGGACAAGTTTTACATCAGACTTTTTAGTGGGTGACTTAATCAAGATTGATAACAATGAAGCACGACAAATCACTGTTATTACCAGTGATGTTTTAATGACAGTTGAAAGCCCGTGGACCAGTAATGCAACCAACGTATTGTATACAAGTGGTGGTTTAGCACCCAATACATTTTATTATTTGTATGCAATTAGCGATGGGGTCACACCAGGTCTTTTGCTGTCATCCCGCTCTGTTGTGGCCGGGGATTCCGCACCTTTATTACCATCAGGATACAGTTTTTACAAAGAACTTCCTTTGGCTGTTTTAACCAATGATTTGTTAGAAATAGTGCCTTTTTCAGTTGCTGGTGGCTGGCCAAACCAAACACGAATCAGATATGTGAGCTTGTTTCAAGCGGGTGTTAGCGGTGCTACAAATGTACTCAGTGCTGGTACTGCTAACGACTACACAAACATTTCAGCATCAAATTTTATTCCAAAAACTTCCCAATATGCACTACTCTACTACTCTGCAACAGGATCTGGGGTTTACACTCGTGTTCGCGCAAATGGGGATAGTAATGAAGGATATGACATGAATGCTTACCCTTTGCGCGGCGGGTATATTGTAGAAACACCATTAGACGAAAACCAAGCATTTGAGTATCGCAGGGTATCAGGTAGTGGCGATATCTACTTAGATATTTTTGGATATGTAACAACATTAATTTGAGGGGGAATAATGCCTCATTATTATTTCTTAAGAAATGATGGCATGTATAGTGATGCTGCCAATTACTCTCAACAACCTGAAATGAAAATTGGGGGTTTATGGGTGGAAGGAAAACCTATTGGCTTGACTGTTTATAGTGGCGAAGTGGACTTAAACACAAAGCTTGATAAAGCTTTTCAAGATTTGCTGCCTCAACATTTGGGCCAGCCTTATCTAACGGATGCTATTATTGCCTCGATTTTTAGAGCCAAAGTCTCTGTTATTGAAGCCAATATTATCGATACCAGTGGAGAGTTGGCTAAAGCGATTATTCGCGACTTGGATTTACCGGCAGAAATGGTTACAGATAAATTATTAATTTTAAATTCATTTTAAAAGAGGTGTGCTGATGACAAAAAAAAATCCTATTACATTATTTGGTTTTCACCAAGCTGTTATTCAAGACAGAGTGACAAAAACGCTGTATCCTCTTTTAGTAACAAAAGCCTATACTCCTAATCTTACAGAAGAAAATATCCCGCTAAACGGTGGCTCCAGCTCATTTGCTTGGGACAATGCAAGTGGTTATTCAGAAAGTTCATTGTCACTTACCATTGCGCAATATGATTTAGCAATCCTGCGTTATTTTGGTGGCGATGGCATTAATTACGTTGAAAATGTATCGGGTGATCCAAATGGGCATGCCTCTGAACTTGTTAATAAAGCAGGAAGCAGTATGGCTGATACAGTAACTGGGATTATTTCCACATCAGTTGTGCCAGGCCAAAACCCTAAATTTGGCAACTACTACATTAAAGCCGTTTCATCAAATACAGTGCATATTTACCTGGACAATAGTCTTGATGGGCTAACCGAACACGATAATTACGGACGCATTACCAGTACCCCAATTACTATTAATACTGGAACAACCGTCATTATTCCAGGAACTGGGCTTCAATTAACTGGTGGTTCTGGCATTATAAACCTAACACCCAATGATATAGCAAGTTTTTATGCCAGACCGAAAAATACTTATAACTTTGAATATTTATTAGGGAAAGATGCAAAGCCAGAATTTTCATTATCAATTTACACTGAGAAATTAGGGCTTGATAAGTATCGCGCATGGCATTTTCCTCGCGTAAAAGCCAATGGATTTAACCCTTCAGGAACAGCAAAAGAGTGGTCTGAGCTCGAGTCTGAACTAACCATTCTTTATGATTCAGCCGAAAATTATGCAGCCAAGTTCATCGTCATTAATGGATTATCCTCTTTTGCTTCAGAAAGTGGGACCATCCCTTCACTGCCAATTAATCTAAGCTTGCCTACTATTATTGGTGTTAATGCTTTGGGAGAAACTTTAACTGCAACCACAGGGACATGGGATAACAACCCAACAAGCTTTACATATCAGTGGAAACGAAGTGGGATTACCATTGCTGGAGCCAACAGCAGTTCCTATACGATTGCCCTTGAAGATACCAGTGAAACAATTACTTGTGACATTACCGCTATAAATATCTCTGGTACTGTAACAGTGACATCTAATGCCCTTACAGGCACAGTACCTGTTAATATTATTGCCCCTGTTGCCAGTGGAACAGTTGGGCGTAATGAAGTAATTAATGTTACTAATGGGAGTTGGGACAATAACCCTTCAAGCTTTAGTTACCAGCTAAAACTGGATGGCATAGAGGTTGTTGATGCCACCAGTAACACGTATACCATCCCTGAAAGCTACACCACAGGCAATTACAGCTGGGAGGTTACTGCAGTAAACACTTTGGGTAGCGCAACTGCAAGTAGCAATATTCTTGGTGGCTATAGCCCTATTGAATTCATTAATGAGCCCACTATTTCTGGTACGGTTTTGAATGGAGAAGTTATTACAATTAGCCCAGCAACAGCAACTGGAAATCCAACCCCGACTAGTGAGTTCTTAATTTATGTCGATGATATTCTTGCAAGCACACAAACGGAATTAAGTTATACATTGGTGCAAGCCAATCCACGTGATGTTTATGTTGTCCAGCGTGCAACAAATATCTTGGGAACAGCCGATAGCAATGCGAGTAATGTCTTAATTAACACAAGTTCTTCTTTCGATGCCCCACTTTTAACAGCAAGTAGTACTTATAATGCATTTGGCTTTGAAAGACTGATCGAGAATTACACGGGAAATGTCGTTCGTCTAAAGCGTCTTTCAGACGACACGGAGTCTGATTTTGGGACAAACGATGATTATACATTCAACTTAAATGCTGTAAATATCTGGCGAGACGGGGCTGCTGTAAATTTTGTTCATTTCAAATGTCAAACAGGCTCAACTAAAACACTGGATGGCTATGGTGATATTCCATTTTGTAATGCGGCAGGTAATGTTACTCGAATGGGAACAAATTGGAGTAGTACAGATGGGCAACTTTCTTTAAGTGGTCAAGGCGCAATTGCTTTAAATATGAGTGGTGCAAACCAGTATTTAGGTATGGACGAAACTGATGTTGATATGACCAATGGCTTAGATGTTTGCACCTTATATATGCCAATGAACAGAAAAAGCAATGACGGGTATTTTCCAGGAAGCAATGGGGATGTTGGCACAACATTTGAGTTTAGAGCTGAAAATAATACCACTTCAAGCAGTTCTAATTTTTTAAGAGATACCATTTGGAATGGAACAGCACAAAGAGGTTTCCGAAATGGTCCCACTGGAACAAGTATAGATTTCCAAACAGCAAGCAATGATGGTCCCGGAGGGTTATCCGGGGTTATGAAGCGCTATAGCACACAAGTTATTACTGTGACTTGTTCTAATGCCAAAGTCGGTCGATATCAGAATGGGATTTATTCCACAGAATCAATTCCTGACGCTGGAATGCAAACGGATAATGCTGCTTTAACAGGTGGCAGTCTTTCTATCGGCCATCGCCCCAGTGTTTCTTTTCAAGATATGGAAAGTAGCTTTGCTGCAATAATTTTAAACCAAGCTTTACCTGATGCCACTAAATTTCAAATACATTCAAAATTGGCTTTAATGGCTCATTACAATCATGCAATGACCAGTAGCCAGCTAGAAGGCATGTTTGATGAAATTGTTAAATTTAATACTGCCAATTCATCAACTGGTGTGCTTACTGGTCAAAATAGTAAATTTGCCGCACAGGTTAAAACAACAGGAACCCCAAGCTGGCAATACAACCATGAAGCTTTTAGTGGCATTACAGGTCTAAGACGTGATGACAGAGACAATGAAGACAACCAGTTTGAGTCAACCAATGATTATTTTACAGACGCTAGAGAAATGAGTTTTCTTGCTATATGGCATCCGGAAGAAACACCCATTTATGACCTTTTTTCTTACACAAAAGCTGCTGAAACAAACGGCTATGGTGACAACGATGATTGTGCCTTTTCTATGGGTCGTGACCATAGTGCTGTCAGAACAAGGAATAATGTCGATGAAGACACTTACAATCCTAATAGATTTGGTGTTGGCTATGGTTTTAGTGATGCAACAGGAATAAACTCTCAGGTTATGCAGAAATATGCAGACAAATTTTCAGTTTCTGAGTGGAATCAAACAGCAACATTTCTTGCAGAAGTCACTATCCCAGAAGATCATAGAACGGATTATAATCATACTGGTGATGGGACTACTACAAATTTTTCTTTTGGGTTTAAAGCAGCAGCTAGCACAGATGTTCAAGTTTATGTAGACAATGTTTTACAAACAAGTGGGTATACAGTTGTTTTTAATTCTGGGAATAATGGTGGGTCAGTGAATTTTACAGCAGCTCCGGCCTCTTCGGCTGCAATTTCTATTAGGTGGAACGGGCGCATCCCAGCTGGGGATACGATGGTAGGAACAGCAGCTTTAAATGATGGCTCTGTAACACAATGGGATTCCGAATCATTGGTTAATGTTTTCCCACCATCACCTGAACTTAGAAATGGATTTGATTTAGGTTATACCGGGACAGGGGATTATCAGCCACAATTTGCTATTTATTCTCATACACCCAATTCAAATTATTTGTATAACGCAGCTACAGAAGAATACAATAAAAGAGCTACAAACAATCTTTATTTAGGGGGACTGGGAGGATTGCCGCCAGGACATATTGACAGTTCTGTTGGTATTCAGCCTGCAAGTGGTAATCATACTGCAATGACCGCAGCATACAGAATGAGAACAACTGATTATCAAGGGGTTCCTATGAAAGGAACTTATGTGTTATTTGCTTTTAGAAAATCGGCTATGACCTATGACGAAGCATTTAAAGTAAATTTAAACATCTATAAACTAATTGCCTAGTCCATCACAACAATGGGGAGGGGAGCAAACACTATGACGGCTAATTTAACACTACTTGTTGAAGTTCTTAAAAACTTTAAAGCCATTATTAATTCAAACTTAGGACTGGGGCTTCTAATTATCTGCTTTATGGGATTGTTTATTTTTCCTTATATTGAAAATGAAACCAATCAACTTTTTGCTTTCAATAAAAAAATGTTAGAGCAACTTGGCATTTCAAACAAAAAATTGGCCAATATAGAACGAGCCTTATTAGGCATTACCCAACAGCAAGTTGCCCACGAGAAAGAAATTGAACAGTTAAAATCAAACCAAAAGCACTTACAAAGCGATGTCAAGATCCTAAAAAGAAGATTAATAATACAAGAATGAGCCATAGAGCTTCTAACACAAATCACACCATCTATTTTGATCGTAATATTGGACAGCTTTATGGTGTTTTAACATTACAGCGAGTCAACGCCGGAATTCCTCATAAAGTATTTAAACGATTACCAGTTACATCTGGGCAACTGGGTTACTTGGGTGGTGGTGATGAAGATTGGATACGGAACAAAGGGGCAACCCCTTTTGGTAATTTATATATTAAAACCAAGCCAGAGCCTTTGTATATGGAGCCATATGGAACACCCTTTTTTATTATTACTAATAAACCTGGCACTCGAATTATAGAAGGGCCAGACGGCAAGCGAAGAGAAAATATCGGGTTGCATCTGGAAAATAAAATACCAGGCACTCTCGGGTGTACCGCATTATTGAACAACACAGTTGAGCGCGAATGTGACGCCTATGCTTTATTTGCATATTTAGAGTGCCTATTCCGGAATAATATTTATTACATTCCGTACAGGGTTTTATAATGACATCATTTAAACAACCCCAACTAGCCTTTATCACTGAAGGGTTATACCGTATTGAGGAGGCATATACCTATGAATGGACCGTTACTAACACCCATTATAAACTTGTTGTTCCAAAAGGCTTTGAAACTGATATTGCAAGCGTTCCGCGTTGGGCTTGGTCGACCTTTGGCATTTTACCAGATGGCCTACATCGTGGTGCAGCCATCTTACACGATATGCTCTATCGCTCAAATAAGCCCAAGGGAGTTAGGCTAAAAAACTATTATTTTAAGCGGGATATTCTTGGAAACTGGGAAAATATAAGCCATGTGCTGTGGCATCGTGAAAATTGCGATAGACTGTTTATGCGTGTTATGAAACAAGCAGGCGTAAAACCTTGGAAACGATGGCTTATGTTCAAAGCTCTACGGCTGTTTGGCTGGATTGGATGGCAACGCTAACAGTAGGAAAACTATTCGTATAAGCTTCACAAAAAATTAATTTCATTTTAAAGAGGGCAAAATGCCCTCTTTTTTTTTGGAATTTGTACTGACATTTACAGATTTATATTTTTATTGATTAATATAAAACAACAATTGTTGGAGTGCGGTCAAAGCATTACTCAAAAAGAAGCCGGATAGAAAAATTGCAATGCCAATTAAACTAACTTTCAAAAAGAGTTTCAGTAAGTTACCTGCATGCTCAACAGTCATACGGTTCGCTTCCCGTTGATACACCAATTGGTATTCAACCATTCCTTTCGGTGTCATATACCAAGGCATACTATTCATCTGACTTGATGTTAAATTTGTTTTCATCACAAAGCCCCTTATTCGATTGCCATTGCGACTGTTTTGTTTAAAGAATCCAAACTAATTAAAAAGCCTTTGGCTTGTACTTTACAATTTTTGATAGCACCTGGTTGGGTTTCATTTTTATTGCAAGCATTTATTGTTCCAATAAGTTGCTCAAATTCTGTACCTGAAAGCGCTTCTATGTAGGCCGGTTTTTCAAACCATTTGATTCCTTGTAAGAGAAACAACATTGCCACTGCACCTACAGCACCCCACTGCAGCCGCATAAAAGCCATCATATTGACTTCACGCTTGCCTAACTTTTCAGTAATAATATCTGCTACAAGAAGGGCTCCTTGTTTCTCGGTCTCATTCATAAGTTCATCCAGACGTTGTGTGGCTGAATCTTGTGACAAACTAGCCATTTTTATACTCCCTTTTCTGATATAGTATTAAAAAAATTATATTGTCTTTTAGCTATTAAAAATAGTATATTACTAATAAAATAAACTGGCAAGAGGTTATTATGTCACTTGGTTCTTTAATACGAAAAAAAAGAAGACGTTTAGATCCAGAAAAAACACAAGAAGATATTTGTAAAGAAATAAGTAAGAAGTACCCACTTTATAACATTTCTCAAAAAATGCTTTCCTCTATTGAACGAGGTGCAGCTCTACCCAGTTGTATATCACTGGTTGCCATTTGCGATGCTATTGGCATTGAGCCAACAGAGGTTTGGGAGGCCTTGAGAGAGGAATTAAGGAGTCGAAAAGATGCAGCACATTGAAAACGACGGCATATGGATAAAAGGACACGACATTTTATGTCGGCAAATCATGATTGGGGCTAAGGCAAAAAGCGAACGGCAATTACAACGCAACTTAAAAACAATGGATGTTGAAAACCAACAAGTTCAGGGAATCAGTTATTACAAAATCCCGCAAGACAAACTCATAGACTGGTTGGGAATAGAAACATTAACTGAAAATCAATTTACGGCCGACGGTGATTTAAAACATGCCGACATAGTGTCGGCATGTGACGGCAACTTGCAGAATCACATTGAAACTTTGCAGGCAGATGTCCGACATATGACCGAACTGTGTCAGACATTCACCCAGGAAAACACGGAAATCAAAGAAAAAAATGAAGAATTAAAGCAACAGGTTTGCAATCAAAAAAAAGAAGCTGCTTTATGGAAAGAGCGTTTTTCAGTTTGTAATGAGCAACTACAAATAGCCCAATCATTGGCAAATCAAATCAATCATACTGGCTCATCACCCGATATTTTAGAACGGATTTTTCATCTGGAACAAGGATATTATGATTTGACTAATGTCTATAACGCATTAAAAAGTAAATTTGAGAATTTTCAAGAAAATGACTCTGGGGGAAGCTTTTCATTTCATAATGAACAAGATCAAAATGATCAATTAGATCTTGAAGATGAAGATGAACCAAATGATTTTGATGATGAAAACTTTGCGGAAGATGAGGTCAATGAGCCTATTATTATTTCAACAGAAAAGACACCATCACGAAGCAATTTTTTTAATTTTTTAAGCAGACAATTTGCTGTTAATTAACTTCAAGTTCTTATAATGGTGGTAAAAAATCGTCCAACAGTTCATTAATAACATCACGCATGGTTATTCCTTCATCAGCTTTACTGGCCAAGTGAAATTTTAACCGTTTATAAATATTGGTGTCTAAATCTACTGAACACCGTTTTGTTGATGGCTTTGTTGCTTCCTCTATTGCCTCTAGTTTTTCAGGATTGTCGTTTCGGCTTCTTTTTTTAACCTGAAGTGCCATACACATGCTCCTTTATTTCATCTGCAATCGATTCAATTTCAAAAATTGCTTTTTTATCACTGCCATGAAACACTGTTAACCCTTCAGACAGTGTTGATGGATAAGCAACCCGATTTATTGTACAAGCTTCTAAGACCGGCAATTCATAGCTTTCTAATGCAGCAATTACTTCTGAAGACAATTTAGTCTGCTTGTGAGCCCGTGTTACCACAAAACATGCTTTAGGCTTGCCGTCAGTCACATCTTGTCGAGTCTTTATCACATCAACAAGGTCACTGGTCGCCCACAAGTCTAACGGACTGGGCTGTACAGGAATTAAAACCAGATCTGCTACTTTTACAGCTGCTGCACTTATTTTTGCAATACTAGGGGCTCCATCAATCACCACCCATTGATAATTTGATGAAATAGAAGCCAGATCTTTTAAGCTATTCTCTCTATCTAAAGCAACAACAGGTAATAGCTCCCCTTGGTTTTTCTCACACTCACTCCAATCACGGGCACTGCCTTGTGGATCAGAATCAACCAGCAATACAGTTGCATTGCTTTCTTGCAATGCGTAAGCAAGATTAATTGCCAACGTTGTTTTACCCGCACCACCTTTTTGATTCAAAACAGCAATCACTTTTGTTACAGACTTGCTTTTTCTTGGCATTACGCCAGCCTCTCTTTTACCCTAGAAAATATCATATACTTATTTCAATATT
>JBCDLA010000053.1:0-17864 GCA_038745945.1 Cyanobacteria bacterium P01_H01_bin.74
CAGTAAAATACAGTATTCATAATAATTAGATAAAATATTCACTAATTTATTTACTCATCAAAATTCTAACAGAATTTTTTTATTAAAACATTTTACTGTTTATTAATTCCCCGAGATTATTAATGGTGAGTAATCGCCGAAACGAAAAACAATAAATATTTAACTTGTATTTAAATTAAACAACACCAGTTATTACACCAAAAAATTCTCAGGGCATTTACACTATGGCCAAAGCAAATGCACGCAATTATAATTGCAATCGAAACCCTCACAATATGCAAACAGTTTCTTCTCGAAATTATTACCAGGGCATTTCAGTCAGCAAAAAAAAGTTAAAAAGTCGGCCAATGAACATCCAGCCAATGAAAATAATGCTTGACACAAAAAAACAGATGGCTCCCACCATAAGGTTTGTGCTTTCTGGTTTTATTCAATATGTTATGAACCCACAGAGTTTAAGCATTGGCTTTTACTCATTGGTTAATGTGGCCTTGATTTTTGTTGTTATTCAAGCCACACGCTCTGTTGTTGAACATACTTTTTACTTGCCTCAACTCATTTCTGTCCATCAGCAACTGGCGGTTTCGAACACACAGTCAACGACGCATAATAGCCTGCTGAATCAAAAAATCAACTGGTACCAATCCCCGCAAGGTATTGAAGAACTGGCCCGAAACACCCTCAATTTGGTTAATGAGAACGAGTTTTTGGTCAAGTTGCAATAGATTGAACGGGATTCTAAAAAATTACCAATATCTCTTTAGCTAAATTTTGATACCTATTTTTTAATACAAGATATCAAAACATGGGGTAAATCAATAAAGGCAACCAATGTGCAATCTTGTTTAGCTGTTATGGCAGCAAAAGCTGTTTCATCTGTGATTAGACGTTTAAAGTATGGATCAGCTACAACACTGCCTGGAAAAATAGCTCAAAAAATTGACACCAATGTACTTTCTAATCTGAGCAAGCAAATTGCTACGGCTACTTTTCTGGTAACAGGGACCAATGGAAAAACAACAGTCAGTGGCTTACTCACTCAATTCTTAAATGAGTCTCAGCATCGGGTTGTCCACAATCATTTGGGAGCTAACATGCTGCCTGGTATTACGGCTGCAATGGTTAATCAATCTTCTTTACTGGCCAAATTGGCAGCAGATTTCGCGGTTCTTGAAGTGGATGAAGCTTCCATGGGTGCTGTTTCGTTGCAGGTTAATGCACAAGTTATTGTGGTGAATAATTTATTTCGTGATCAGTTGGACCGTTATGGTGAACTTGAAACCACCCGCCAACTAATACAGCGTGGCGTGACTGTTTGTGCGGGTACAAATACCGTCACATTAATTTTAAATGCAGATGACCCATTGGTTAGCGAAATGCACCTCAATAATCAAAATGTTCAATGCCTGTTTTTTGGCATAGAGACGGTGACCTATCAGAATTTAAGTTCCTCGATGCCCAATGTGCCTTACAGCCAAGAAACAATCAGCTGCCCACTATGCGGTGCTAATTTACGGGTTGATTACCAAACATTTGCACACTTGGGCCATTACCGGTGCACTGCCTGTCACTACCAGCGCCCAAAGCCCACCGTGTTTGCACAGTCAGTTATTTTACACCCAGAATACAGTGATGTCCTTGTAAACGCCAATCCTCACATCAATCAATGGATTAAATTGCCGTTGCCAGGCTTATTTAATGTCTATAATTTTTTAGCGGCACTCGCTGCGGCACTGACCCAGCAAGTGTCTTGGCCATCAATACAGCAAGGCGTTGAAAACTACAAAAGTGTCTTTGGTCGCGCAGAAAAACGGACCATCAATGGCAAAAAATTGCTGGTGATGCTTATAAAAAATCCCATTGGTGCTTCTGAGGTCCTGAAACTGGTTGCCAGTGACCCCAATGCCCGCATTATTATTGCATTGAATGACGATTATGCTGATGGCCGGGATGTTTCATGGATTTGGGATGCACAATTTGACTTACTGACTAAGCAAGTTACGCAAAATACGAAACCAATTTTTGTTTCTGGGAAACGTGCCCATGACATGACAACTTGTTTAAAATATGCTGGGATTAAACCCGAAGAACTAATAACCATAGTAAATCTTGATGATGCTTTGAACAAAGCAATTTCAGCAACACAAACTTGCGAAACGTTATACGTTTTACCCACATATACGGCTTTATTGCATTTAAAAAATACTTGGAATAAATCACCCAGAACAGCAGCATAACAATAATAGCTTAAAGTTTTCCACTCATGGCAACACAACCAAAAACTGCAGAAAAAAAAGCGTACAGGCCCTACAGCACTTATCTAAAAGAGAAATTGGGGTATAAAACTTATAAACTAACACTGGATGCCGGGTTTACCTGCCCAAACCGAGATGGAACAAAAGCTTGGGGTGGGTGCACGTTTTGCGATCAAACCGGTTCATCGTCTCGTGCACAAGATCTCACTGACAGCATTCAAGAACAGTTGCTAAAAAATATGGAAAAACAGCGCAAACGCTTTAAAGCAGAAAAGTTTATTGCTTATTTCCAGAGTTTTACCAACACTTATGGGGCATTGCCGCTTTTAAAGTCTCTCTATGACAGTGCTTGTCATTGCCATCAAGATATTATTGGCTTAGCCATTTCAACACGTCCAGACTGTGTTGACAGAGACGTGTTGGCCTTAATTGCCAGTTATAAGAGCCAGATGGCGTATGTTTCCGTTGAATATGGCTTGCAGACCATTCACAATAAAACCCTGGTGCGAATTAACCGCGCTGAAACCGTTGAAGATTTTTACAGGGCATATGCATTAACACAGCAGTTTCAGTTGGATCACTGCATCCACGTCATTCTTGATTTACCGGGCGAGACTTGGGATGAGCAGATGGCAACTGCGGATAAACTGGCAGAGATTGGCGTTCAAGGGGTTAAAATCCATCTGCTCTGTGCAATGGAAAAAACCCCCTTGGCCAATGAGTTTAAAAAAGGACTGTGGCAACCATTGGACAAAAATGCTTACATTCAGCTCATTTGTGATTTTTTAGAACGGCTACACCCTGATTGTGTTATTCATCGGGTTGCTGGTAACGGGCATCGGCTCCATGTGGTTGCCCCCTTGTGGTTACAGCAAAAATTATCGGTTATGAATGAAATTGATCGTGAATTTGCAAAACGCGGTACGCGTCAGGGCAGTAAGTGCCGTTTCATCAGGGCGCCTTTAAAGACAGTAAAAAAGAGCTCAGGCCACAATCACAATATTGAAGACACCCCAGTTCGACTTCATCAAGATAAAGGGGGTAGTGGTTTGTCTTTATTAGGAAGCAATTTGTAAAGCTCGCCGTATAGTTTTTTTTCCTTCTCTGAAAGCTCTGCTGTGCTGTCAAGATGCACGGTGACGTAATGATCTCCTTTTTTAAGGCCTTGTTGCAATCCATACCCCTTTAATCGAAATTTTTTTTCAGAGCCTGTTCCAGCTGGTACCGTCATTGTGACTTTTCCTTGGGCCGTTAAAACAAAGACTTCACCGCCCACAACAGCAATAGGAACTGGCAATAAGACCCATGAAAATGTATCCAGGCCTTCAATGGTAAATAAAGATTTATTTTTGATCTGAATCACCAGAAATAAATCTCCCGAAACCCCGGTTTCTGATGAGTATTCTCCTTCTCCCGAAACGCGTACTTTTGATCCATTTTTAACCCCAGCAGGAATACGAACATCTAACTTTTTTGTATTGGTGGTTGTTTTAGCACCCTGGCATACTTTACAAGAAATTCCATTAACACGGCCTGTGCCTGAGCAACGACTGCAAGCAGCTATGCAATCGATTGAAACAGTTTTTACTATTCCTGTTTCAGCTTCTTCAGGTGCTAGTGTTAGGGTTGTGGTTATATTTTTTTCGGACGAAGGCTTTGTGTGTTGAGCCTTTTTTTGTTTTTTTTCATTGTAACTTTTGCTGTTGTTGTCCGCTGTATTCCGCTTGGAAGAGGCCGCATCTGGTTTTGGAATAAACGCACTAAATATGTCACCAAGGCCACTGGCAATAGGCTTTTCTTCTTTTTTTGCTTGAGTGTCTTTTTTTGAGGCCTGATTATTAGGATTGGTACTGTCGTCTTTCTCATTGGTCTTTTTTGTTTTTTGCGTCTGCTTTTGCTTTGCTTTTTCCTGACGACGCCCCCCTTGAACTTGTGTTGAGGCTTTCCATGTCTGATAGACCTGATGAAAGGTCTGGCGTTTGAGCGGATCACTGAGAACGGCGTAGGCTTCATTCATGAGCTTGAACTTTTCCCCGGCGGACGCATCACCAGCATTCAAATCAGGGTGATACTCACGGGCTAGCTTTCGATAAGCAGACTTAATCGCCTCTGGCGATGCAGAAGAAGTAATGCCAAGCACAGCGTAATAATCAATGAAAGAAGCCATCTAAAAATCATTGTTCAATTAAGGAAAACCGACGAAAATCAACAAAAACCAACAAGATAAAGGCCGTTAGCATCAATTTTTTATCAATCAGCCAAAGCATAAATGTCCAAAGCATGAATATCCACAACCTTAACAACCAACGCAAAAAAAGCCTATTGTTATTGTATGGCTGATCCAATAAATACAACTCCTCCAATTGTAGAAGGGAAAATCAATTGTTTTTTAATTTTGCATTTTTATTACTCTTGATTCTATTAAAATACCAAAAGTTGATTATTTAATGGGTTTCACGAAAGATCTGCCACGATATTTTATAATGCGCTAAAATACTATTATGCCTAGCTCCTCTCCTGACTTATCCCATGTTTCCCAAAAGCCAACTGATAGTAGCCCACAAAAACAGCCTTTAATTGAGATTAAAGGCTTAAGCAAACATTTTCCAATTTATAAAGGATTCTTTAATAAACAAGTGGGCAGTGTTCAGGCTGTTAATCAGGTAAGTTTATCCATTTACCCAGGTGAAACCCTTGGCATTGTTGGAGAGTCCGGTTGTGGGAAATCGACTTTAGGGCGCTGCATTTTACAGCTGATTCGGCCAACTTCTGGCAGCGTCACTTATGCAGGCAGTAATTTATCTCAACTAAGCCGAAAACAACTCCAACCCTTGCGAAAATCCTTACAGATTGTTTTTCAAAACCCCTATGCCAGTTTAAACCCGCGCATGCGTATTGGTGATGCGCTACAAGAACCGCTGGAAGTGCATCGTATTGGTACCCGTGAAGACCGCTTAAAACAAGTGAAGGCATTGTTGGCTCAAGTAGGCCTTCCTGAGGACAGCTTGCTTCGATACCCGCATGAGTTCTCTGGGGGGCAGCGTCAGCGCATAGTCATTGCAAGGGCACTGGCGTTGAACCCCCAATTTATTGTTGCTGATGAACCAGTCAGTGCCTTGGATGTTTCCGTCCAGGCGCAGATTCTGAATTTGTTGAATGATTTAAAAAAAACGTTAGGGTTAACTTACTTTTTTATTGCTCACAATTTAAGTGTTGTGCAACACATCAGTGACCGAGTCGGTGTAATGTATTTAGGAGAAATTGTTGAACTCGCACCAGCTGATCAGTTGTATAAAATGCCTTTGCATCCTTATACGCAAGCTTTATTGTCTGCAATTCCTGTTATTGATCCTTCCAAGAAGAAAACGGAGCGTATTATTCTGACTGGTGATTTACCCAGCCCCTCCAACCCTCCTTCAGGCTGCAAGTTTCATACTAGGTGTAAATACGCGACAATTTCTTGTAAAACAACAACGCAAAGCTTGAAGGAACAAAGCCCTGGGCACTGGGTGGCTTGCGATGAAATTGAGCAAATTATTGACTTAAAACAACCTTAGAAAGTCTGATTAAAAAAATATTAATCATCTTTTTTAGAGCTTTAAAGGTTAAAGCTGTGTATTATTTAATTTTAAAAGCACGTCATTGGTAATATCTACACCACCACTAAAGACAACATCTTTAGACAGGATAACAGAAAGGTTCTTTGCCTCTGCAATGCCTTGTATAGCACTATCCATTTCGCTTTCAAGTGCCTTTGCACGTGTAGCCCGTTCGGTTCGGTAGCTTTGAATTTGTGCTTTTAAAGACGTTTCCAGTTCTTTTTGTAACTTTTCAGTGGAAACAGGGTTGTTTACTTTCTCTGATTTCGCCTCACGAATTTGCTTCATGTATTCAGCCCGGGTTTTTTCCAGATCTGCTTCTTTGCTTTTCATGTCATCGTTGAAAACCTGGGCTTTCCCAAAAGAGGCCACTAGTTTCTGATAGTTTACAAAGCCAATAGTGTCAGCAGCGATTGCAACAGAAGCACTTGAAAGCCCAACTAGAGTTATTATTGCAAGATTTAATGACGCGCGTTTGAGTTTTGAAACAATGGACATTGAAAAAAGTGAACGTGGCATAAAAAAGCTCCGTGCAGATCAATAAAATAAAGCTTGTTAAGCAAAGTATTTAAAATTATCATACCACAGTTCGGTTTTGAAAAATTAACAATTTGTACAGTTTTTTATCATAGTTTTAGGGCTGTAGCCGATTATATTTTGGAGGCACAACGGGGAATAATCCCTACCCAAGAACAAATTGTCTGGCTTCATCACCTTACATATACACGATCCATAATTAAGGATTGGTTTTTGGGAATGTTTTGCCCTATCTGATGCAGATTCGAACCCTCAACCCCATTGCTTGCCAATCCTGCTAATAATCTAAACTCGTTAGGTAAAGTACGCCATTTAAAAGTGTTTTCTCTAATAAATAAAATTGCATTTAATAAAGAAAGATTAGAAAGTTTAACATTGATCTGCTAAACAAGAAGGTAAGGTTTTAACAGGTTATACTGCTCTTTTTATTACGCTTTTTACAATAAAATTCTAATTATAATAAAATTCTAAACAAAAAAATAATAGTGTTAACAGACTCTAGGTTTTGTCAAGCCTAAGTAAGCTTAATAATAATTTTCAGAGTGTGTTTTTTGAATTGTTGCAAAAAATTGTATAAACTTATCCCTCTGAGCTCTTCTTTTTTTTCTGTCTGGGGGCCTTATTAGCCTCAAGCGCATTCAGCCGTTTTTCAAAATATTTGAACCCATTACAGCTCCATACTAGACTTCAAAGTGGCACAATCAACATACTCAATTTCAAAAGAACATTGGGCTGTGCCTTTGTTTTAACTTGCTTTATTCAAACAGTAGGTTTTTCCAAGCTGTTAAAGTTCTATTTTATTAAATTAGAACAACGTTCATTGAATATATTAAGTGTGAGCAAGCTTACAATAGTGGATTGAGAGAAACTATTTTTAAGGCAAAACATAAAAAATAGTTTCTCGCTTACATAGCCAGTAGTCTTGAAAGTACTCAAAAGGAATTCACATCGCTAAGTGCTATTTGGAAAGAATAGGGATAAGCTCGCTGACAAAATAAAAGAAAAATAATATTTTAAAAAAATCATAAAAAAGGGAAAAGTACTTCGAAAAAAAAGCATTCAAAACATCGAGTTGACATGTCTTTAACATCTGATCTATTTTTTATTTTAGTAACAAAATTTAATTCATACTATAGTATTTTAATTAATTTATGTTTCTCTATAATTTAATGGATGTTGAATAAAAGTAATTGGTGTTAAGCATTAGTCTCTTATTAGGAATTAATTTTTTAGTCAATTTTTTGTATTGAAATTAAATAATATTTTTTGTGATTATTAAAGAGAGTAGGTTGCGGTTTTTACGCAAGACGATTTTATGAAAGTAATTATACTAGCTGGTGGGGGTGGAACCCGGTTGTGGCCTGTTTCAAGGCCAGAAAAGCCCAAACAGTTTTTAGAATTTAATGCGGTTTCAGACCAAAGCACACGTGACGATAACAATGCGGGTTTAAAATCATTGCTTATTCAAACGATAACCCGCTGCTTGCCGGTTTGTAACAGTGAACGGGATATTTATATTGTCACCAATACGGGGATGTCATCACTTTTAAAAACTGAATTGCAGGCCCATGGTTTTTTTGAGATTTGCAATAATATTTTAGCGGAACCCTGCCAAAGAAATACTGCACCAGCCATTGCTTTAGCGGTCAAGTACATTGATGAACTTTTGAAAGGTGACGGGGATGAAATAGTTGCCTTTTTGCCTGCGGATCACTTTATCTGGCCGGTTCAAAACTTTATTGACAACCTGATTGTGGCTAAAGCACAGGCAGAACAAGGTAAAATTGTTACCCTGGGCATCCCCCCCACACTGCCAGAGACTGGGTATGGGTATATTAAAGTTGCCAATGGCGGTAAAACAACCCAAGGCTCAAGTTATGCGGTCGAAGCCTTTGTAGAAAAGCCTGATTACCCAACGGCCGTTAAGTATTTAAAGAGCAAACAGTATTTATGGAATGCAGGTATTTTTGTTGCCTCAGTCCAGACCTTAAAAGCTGCTTTTGAAGCGTTTTGCCCAGAGATTTCCAGTGGTTTCAACGCAACATATGCCGACTTTTATGACCGGTTTCAATCACTGCCTAATATTTCATTTGATTACGCCGTGATGGAACGTGCCAAAAATGTTGCATTGGTTAAACTAACAGCAGATTGGTCAGATATTGGTTGCTGGGACAGCATTGATTTATTATCGACCAAAGACAGCAGCGGCAATGCTTGCCAGGGTGAGTCTATCTACACGCACAATGCCGCTGACAATTTAATCATTAATAACTCTGAAAAAATTGTTGGTGTTGTTGGTTTAAAGAATACCATTGTTGTGACTACCCCTGATGCGTTACTTCTTTGCGAAAAAGGCCAATCACAAGACGTTAAGCAGATTGTTGCCCAACTGCCAAGCCCTTTAAAAATAAGCTCTTTAAAAATAAACAACAGTTATAAAACGTCATCGCCTTGGGGATCTCTGACACAGGTTTCAAATGAGGGAGAGTATCCCGTTTACCGGCTTGATATTGTTCCCTTGGAGACCATTGCTGTTGCTGTTGCCAGTCAAACGCAATGGACAACACTGAAGGGTACCAGTGTGATGTTTAATGTGGCATCAGACAACCCAGATATTAGCCCGTTTACTCAAGATGCGTTGCCTCAAACTTATCTTCAAGCCAGTGAGACCAGTGTTACCATAACGGCAGGCATTGAAGGCCTGGCTATTTTATTGGTAGGATCAATACCTTCCATTAACCAGTCCATTTCTCAACCTAGCGAGAACCAAGATATAAAATTTTCAGAAGCAAGCACACCAACCCCATCAAATTCTTAAACGAGATTAGCAATAAGACCAGTATTTAAAAAAAGGCCAAGCCCCTGATGAAAACAATCACAAAAAAAAAGTTGGAAAATAATTTAAACTCAGAAAATAAAACAGACTTACAAGACAGCTTGTCGACCAGCAAGCAAACAAATAATCCACTGGATTTTTTTGGCACGTATGATGTTCGGGGCATTGTGAGTGAAACCACTTTTGATGAAGCACAATACACCGGGCTGGCTATTGCATTTTCAATGTGGTTAAAGCAGCAGCTGCCTGTCACAGAATCCTCACCCTGGGTTGTTGTTGGTTATGACGCCCGGGTGCATTCACTGCGCTTTTTTCAATGCTTAACACAACAATTGCAGCGGTGTGGTGTTTCTGTTTTGGATGTGGGCCTGGTGCCGTCGCCCCTGGTGTATTTTGCAGAGAGCTACAGTGCTGAAACCGAATTATTGCCTGGACTGCCTGAGCTGTCTGCAGGCCTTGTTGTCACTGCCAGCCACAATCCTGGCAATTACAACGGTTTAAAATTTACTTTTAATAAAAAAACCATTAACAAAGAACAGCTGAATGCAATCAAGGCCATTTATCAAACAGTAATGACGCCATTACGAGATGAAAATGTTGTGGATAGTCCGTTGGCGGACTCCCCGCCAGTTTTTGACGCAAAAGCGGCATATAAAACCTGGAACGCAATCGAAGCCTACCGAAACTGGACACTGAGGCAATTCGGACCGTTTAAAACCTGCCCTAAAATTGTGGTTGACTGTGGCAATGGTTCTGGTGGGGTTATTGTACCCCAATTATTAACCGATGCAGGCTGTGAGGTCATTTCATTGTATGAAGAGCCGGACGGGACTTTTCCAAACCACCATCCTGACCCATGTATTCACGAGAATTTAGAAAGCCTCATTGAGGCGGTTATTGCCAACCAGGCCGATTTTGGAGTCGCTTTTGACGGAGATGCCGACCGCCTTGGGGTTGTTGACAGTCTGGGCCGGATTGTTCCTGGGGATATGCTGTTATTGCTCTATGCCAAGGACTTGTTGAGTCGCACCACAACCAATTCTGAAAAACCCGTCATTGTCTCTGAAGTCAAATGCTCAAAACATTTGTTTTCTGGCATTGAAGAGGCAGGTGGGATTGCCCTTATGAACCCAACCGGGCATGCATTTATTAAAGAGCGAATGCTAAAAGAAGGGGCTGTTTTGGGCGGCGAACTGAGTGGTCATCTTTTCTTTCGTGACAAACACTGGGGGTTTGATGATGCGGCCTATGCCATGATGCGTTTGGTTTCACTGTTAGAAAAGACCCGAATGACCCAACCGGGTTGCAAGCTTGATACATTGGTCTCGGCTTTGCCGCAGTCTGTTTTATCCGAAGAAAAACGCATCGCGGTTGATCGATCAAACCGTGAATCAATCTTGTCTGAATTACTGCAGTCCGTTCAATCGTTAGAGAAGTTTGCCGGTTACCCCATTCATTCGGTATTAACCACGGATGGCATTCGGGTGAATTTTGAGGATGGCTTTTGGTTAGTCCGAACCAGCAATACAGAACCTTGCTTTACCATTCGTGCTGAAGCATCCAGTGCGTTAAAACTTGAAACCATTGAAAACCAGCTACTGACGCAACTGGGCAATATGATTGAACGCGTACAAGAAGAAGGGTAAAACAAACAATATCAATGACTTCCTATCAGACTAACCTCGAAAGACCCAATCAGCAATCTGTTGATGTATCGGCTCCTGGTTACTTGCAAACCCTTCGTGTGGCTGTTGTACATGAGTGGCTGGTAACTTATGCCGGTGCTGAACGGGTTCTGGAGCAGATATTAACAATTTTCCCTCAGGCAAAAGTCTTTTCACTGATTGATTGCTTGCCGCAGGAAAAACGCGGCTTTTTGCGCGGGTGTGAGGTGAAGAGCTCTTTTGTTCAGAAATTTCCGAAAGTTGAAAAGTACTACAGACAATTGCTGGCCTTGTTTCCTTTGGCTGTTGAGCAATTTGATTTAACCCAGTTTGATCTGGTGATTTCAAGCCAATATTGCGTTTCTCATGGAGTGATTACCAGCCCGGGTCAGACCCATATTTCTTATGCCCACTCGCCAGTAAGATATGCCTGGGATTTGTATCACCATTACATGGAAGAAAGCGGCTTAAATGCCCGAAAAATGAAGGGCTGGCTTGCAAAAATTATTTTGCACTATATTCGCCTTTGGGATACCAATGCAGCCCAGTCGGTAGACACATTTATTTCGAATTCTGCCTTTGTGGCAAAGCGCATTGAAAAATACTACAAACAATCCGCAATGGTGATTCATCCGCCAGTTGATGTTGAAGGGTTTACCTTTTGTGATGAAAAAGAGAATTTTTACCTCACTGCTTCACGCATGGTTCCCTACAAGCGGATTGATTTAATTGTAGAAGCTTTTTCTCAGATGCCAGACAAAACCTTGGTTGTTATTGGTGAAGGGCCGGATGAGAATAAAATTAAAGCCCTCGGCAGTAAAAACATTACTTTTTTGGGGCATGTTAGCTTTCAAGAACTGAAACAGACCATGCAAAAAGCAAAAGCCTTTGTTTTTGCGGCAGAAGAAGATTTTGGCATTGTGCCTGTTGAAGCCCAAGCTTGTGGTACTCCGGTAATTGCTTACGGTAAGGGTGGTGTTCTGGAGACCATTAGAGGGCTTGATCAAAGTAAACCAACCGGTGTTTTCTTTGATCGTCAAACACCGGCGTCTGTTAAAGAAGCCGTAACCCAATTTGAAGCTTTTGCGAACACAAAAATACTGCCTGCAAACTGCCGTGAAAACGCTGAACGTTTCTCCAATTCACGGTTTCGTGAGGAGTTTTCAGATTGTGTTTTAAGTTGTCTTGTTCAGGCTGATCATAAATTGGGGATAAAAGAAACGGTTATGGTTGGTCCAAATCTCTAATTTCCATTGTTTTTTAATGCTTTAAAGCGAAAGACCATCTTTTTTTAACAGCTTTCCCACTTTTAAAAATTAATAAAAAAGTAAACACGCTACACAATGGTAAAGTTTTCTCAAATTGATTCTAAAAAACTTAAAGTAGTTTTGGCACATAATTTTTTGGGGCCTTATGGTGGTGCTGAACAAAGCTTATATAAGATATATCAAATGCTAAAATCACGTGGTCATGAAGTTTTTTTCTTTGGCACTGATTTTCAGCCTTTTTTTGAAGAGAAAATGCCGTATGCAACTTTTTTTCCAAGATATACTGATTACGACAATATCAAAACCACTGCCAGTGTTACAAAGAATCTGAAAAAGCCGTTCTGGAATAGCGAAGCAAAAAAGAAATTTGATCAATTTTTGTCCGTTGTTCAACCCGATATTATTCACTACGGGTCAGTCCATTGGCATTTAAGTCCATCGGTTATTCAAAGTGCATTAGACTTTTCAATTCCAACAGTCATGACACTGAGAGAGGCAAGGCAAATCTGTCCTGCTGGAACCCTTTTAAAATCAGGAGAGTCTTACTGTGATGAATTGCTGTGTGTGAAAGGGGGATGTCATAATGTTATTAAACACAAATGTTATGATAAAAGTCTGGTCAAAAGTTTATTTGTTGCTGCTGAATTTAAATTCAGGAAATTGCATCAATTATTTTCTAAAGTCAACCAGCTAATTTCCCCCAGTTATGCATTACTTGATTTGGTCGCCATGAGCGGAGAGCCGTCAAAAAAATTAAACTTTGTGCCTAACTTTCTTGACAATGTCTGGTTAAATCAATTGGCTAAACCTTCTGGAGAAAGAAAATACTTTTTTTACGCAGGCCGTTTATCGGCAGAAAAAGGTATCAAATATCTTATCGATGCACTGTCACAGTTGCCAGAAAAACGACCCTTAAAAATAGCGGGTCATGGTGAAGCACTTAACCATTTGAAAGAACAAGTTGATGCCCTTGGTTTACAAAATTGGGTCACTTTTGTGGGTCAACTCAATGAAAAAGAATTACAAAAAGCTTATTCAGAAGCGATTGCAACGATTGTACCATCGATATGGTTTGAAAATTTTGGCAGAACCCTTATTGAGGCAATGGCTTGCGGGTCGCCGGTTATTGCCAGTAATCTCGGGGGTATGAAAGAAATTATCCAAGATCAAGTGACCGGATTTTTAGTTCCTCCAAAAAATTCAGAAGCCATTGCTGAGGCAATGCAACGTTTCATACAGTACCCTGATTTAATTGAGAAATTTGCTTCTACTGGTATGCAGTCTGTAAATAATATTTACAGTGAAGAGATTGCTTACAAAGAGCACATAGCTGTCTACAGAAAAGCGCTTTCTGTTTAAAAGCGAAACCTGTACAGTATACTTACATTAATGATAAAAAAATATCTAACTTGTGAATAAGGCAAATAAACAAAAGCCTAAAATCGTATTGGTCCATAATTTTTTGGGCCCTTACGGTGGTGCAGAAACGGTTGTTTACAAACAATATGACTTATTAAAAAGTCAAGGGTATTCCGTTTTTTTATTTGGCAGTAATTATAAGCCTCGTTTTTTTGAAGATTTGCCCCATGAGGATTTATTTCCTTCGCATACCAATTATGACAATTTGCAAGGGGTTGCTCAAAAATTTAATGCTTTATTAAAACCCTTTGGTAACAAAGAAGCAGAGAATAATTTTCGTGCTTTTTTAAAAGAAGTAAATCCGGACTTGGTGCATTTTCACTCTGTTTTTTGGCACCTTAGTGCTTCAGTCATTCAGCCTTGTGTTGAGATGAAAATACCGATTGTTATGACATTGCATGAAACACGCTTGATTTGCCCTTCTGGGACATTGATGCGCAGTGGGCAAACGTATTGCAAAGATCTACTTTGTGCGACTCAAGGGGCCTGGCATGCCATTAAACACCGATGCTACGAAAAAAGTCTGGCTAAAAGTATTTTGGTTGCCGCTGAATTTAAATACAGAACTGTGCACAAGCTGTTTGATCAGGTTAATCAATTTATTTGTCCAAGTAAAGCATTGCGTGATTTATTGGTTCATTCTGGCGTTCATGATAGTCGGGTCAGTGTTATCCCCAACTTTATTGATGACAGTTGGATGGATTTGCCAAAGCCCGAGAAAAAAGGAAATTACTTTTTATTTGCCGGTCGAATTAGCCGAGAGAAAGGCTTGCATTCTCTGATGCAAGCCTTGTATGAATTAGACGGTACGGTTCCTGTAAAAATTGCTGGTGATGGTCCTGAAGCTGCCAATATAAAAAAAACGGCAAAGCAGTTAAACTTAAAAAATATTGAATTTTTAGGGTTCGTTAAGTCAAGTGCAATGTATTCTTTATATCAAAATGCGATTGCAAATATATTGCCCTGTAACTGGTTTGAAAGCTTTGGGCTTTCCATTATTGAGAGTTATGCAGCAGGGCGCCCTTGCATAGCAAGCAGTATTGGTGGTATCGCTGACTTAATTGATCATGAAAAAACGGGTTATCTTATTCCCACAGACAATATCAAAGCACTCAAAAATGCTATCACTGCCTGTGTCGATCAACCAAATCATACGTTTGAAATGGGGAAGTTAGGACAAACTTTTATAAAAAATAACTTTAACAAATTTATTTTCCTTGAGAAGTATCAAAGTCTTGTTAGAAGCTTGACTTGATAGGGATTTTGGTAACAATCTTTTGGTATGGAAAAAATAAAATTTGTATTTCTGTTTAGCATAAATAGGATAGGATTAACATATAAGCTGCCCTAAATGCAGAACTGCTAAGGTGGTAAAAACGACACGATGAAAGCTAAACAACGGCATAGATGTAAGGATTGTGGCTGTAGTTAGACACAAAGTGAGTGCTGTAAAATATTCTTTACCTCTTAAAATTAAAACTTTAAAGCTGTATTTAGAAGAGGTGTAGATTTTTAGGGAGATTAAACCTTTGACAAGCCTGCTTTACACAGCTGTAATGCTTTGGATGAACCACTTAACTGATAAAACCGAGAAGATGCACCTTAAACGTAAAAAAACAAAAAGTACTGAGTGTAATTTGCTTGGACTTAGAAAAAGATACAGTGTTTAGTCATCATGCTAAAGCGGCATAATAAAAAGTACAGGTAGAAGGTTTTGGAGGCAACCCAGTCTAATAGTTTAAAGAATGTTTTTATTATTTTGTATTTGAGTGGACTTTTCTGGTTCTTTTCTTACTGTTTTCTCACATTTTTTCTGTCGGTTCTGCTTCTGGCTTGTCTTGCGAAGCCTGTTCTTGCAATGTGGGCGCAAGATCGGCTTCTTTAGGATCAGACACTGTTGCCTCATGAATGATACTTGTGTTCTTCGATGACATGGTCTCATTGCGAGCTTGATTTGTTTTATTGCCAGCCTTAACAGTCATGTTTTGTTGATTGGCTTTTTTTTGGAGGCGGGCTTTGCCAGACTTGGTTTTCGCAGGCTCTTCAGGTCGAAGGCCAAAGGCATCTCGACTGGCTTGACCCGGCTGAGGAGGTTGGCCGGTCGTTGCTTCATTTTTTCTTGTTTTTGTTTGAAGCGGCGTAATGGGTCGATTGCCGATGGTATTGGTGCCCGGAATAGGCGGCATCGTCTGTGCTGATTTTTGTTGCTCACTTTCAGATTGTATTGAAGTCCTCACTTCTGTAGTCTCTTGCTTACTGCCTTGCTCGCTGGCAGCTGGCTTTTTGTTGCTTGGTTTTTCTTCGCTCAATTTTTCTTCAGTAAGGGGGGTAATTATTGAATCTTCGATCAGCACATCGGCTTCAACAGACTCTCTTTCAGTGGTTGATTGACCGGATAAGGGGGCAGGGTCAGTATGGCTTTCAGCAAAGCCCTGCTGTTTTGCGAAACAAGTTTTCAATGCCGTATTGTTGGTATGCCAGATCAAATCAGCCAGTTGAAATTGCAGTCCCGATTTTTCAAAAACCAATTCTTCCGTAATGGTTTCTTTAAAGCGAAAAACATTACGTTTAATGATATCGTAGGGAATAGTTTTTTCGGTTGCTTTGTTAAATTTTAATTTCCGATAAAACCCTTTTTCCTCAGGATTATAACTTTCTAAATGCCCCAAGTGCTTTTCAACACAGGTGGTTAAACTCAAAAACGTTGACTCACTGACCCGTTCTTTAAAAGAAGGGGCTGTAAATGCAGAATAGATCCGGGCATAATGCTTATCTTTTTCGGCAGAAAAAATTTCTTCTGTTAGTAATTCCAACATTGCGATTTCATCCAGCCGGTAAGCATATTGTGGCGTGTTTTTATCATTGGTGTTCACGGCAATCACATCATCGTTTCTACACCCTGGCAATATTACCCCCTCTAGCGCCATTAAACCGAGTAGTGCTATTAAAGAAAGCTGTTTCGAAAATGCCACCATAACCCTTAAAATCAATCTCGTTTAAACCCTGTTATCTACAAAAAGTCATACTGGATGAGATGCACTGTGCAAGCTCTTTCCGTGGTCTCTAGTCTGTTTTTTGAAACATGTAGCCGATACCCCGTGCCGTTAAAATCAACTCAGGGTTGCTGATGTCTGTTTCAAGTTTAGAGCGCAGGCGGCTAATATGAACATCCACCACCCGGGTATCAATCCGATGATCGGGGGGGTAAGACCAGACGTGCTGCAAAATTTCGCCACGAGAAAACGGTGTGCCTGAATTATTAACCAGCAGTTCCAATAAACTGAATTCCATTCCCGTGAGTCGAATCCGCTCATTTTTCTTGAAAACCTGGCGTTTGTTCAAATCTACTTTTAACGCACCGACAATCAGTACATTGGTTGCGTCGCGGCTTGTTACAGACCCAATAGTACTTACACGGGTGGCAGAACGCCGCAGGATGCTTTTGACTCTGGCTTCTAACTCTTTGGGACTAAATGGTTTAACCATATAATCGTCTGCACCCAGCTCAAGCCCAGTTATCCGCTCTGAAACATCCCCCAATGCTGTGAGAATGATAATCGGGGTGTCTGCTGTTTTTCTGATTTCACGAATGACCCCGTACCCATCCATTTTGGGCATCATAATATCCAGAACGACGATATCTGGATTAAATTTGGAGTAGATCTCCAAGGCCTCTTCACCATCAGCTGCAGTGGCTGAATCAAACCCAAGCATCTTGAAGCGGGTTTCTAGAATTCGCCGAATACTGGCTTCATCGTCAACGATTAATATTTTTTCGTTTTTTGAAGCCGCACTGCTGTTTTGGGAGTCTTTTTCAGATGTTGTGCTCAACGTGGTAAACCTCTTACCATTCTTCTCTTAATACTACTTACCTATCATACTACGATTAGAAAAAGTTTTTACTGGCTCTCATACAACATACTCTTATTTTCAACTGGCATTAGGCCGCTATACTATAAAAAATCGATGTTGTGAACATTTGATTAATTTAAAAAGCACTGTAGTTTTGAAAATACTGTGAGGAATAAGAAAATAACTTAAATTTATAAGTTAGTGGTTTATAAATTGATAGACTAAAGTGCCTGTAAATTCTGTGAGTTCAACGGGAATGCGTCTAAAAAATGCCAATCAAATCGTCAACGCCATTAAAACTGTCTATTTTTATATTACAACAAGTGGGCTTCAAGTTGTAAAAAATAAACAGTTTAATTTCACAAGGCCTTCAACAAATAAACTTTCTGGCAGGCATTACAACATGGTTGTTGGCTTTATAAAGCTTTGCATGC
>JBCDLA010000054.1:0-17333 GCA_038745945.1 Cyanobacteria bacterium P01_H01_bin.74
GAGTCTATTCAACGCATTACCAAAAAAAACAATCATTAAATTTAATTTGTTATTAATGAATAAATTGTTTTTCGGAACTATAGAGAAAAACTTTATTTAGTATTACTAAACAACAGAATAGCTTCCAGAGACTTTTGGAGACTATTTAGAGATGAACTGTTCTCGTTGCCAAAGTAAAACAAGGTGAATATTGGCTTTCAGAATGCAAAACAATGTTTTAAATCCAAAGACTGTGGCCGTTTATTTATTGAAAATCAAAAGAAAACTTGCCCGGCTGAGATTCGTCAAAAAGCCATAGTCCTGTATGTTGAAGGACTTGGGTTTCGAGCCATTGGAGGAGTCTTGAGGGTGAGCAATGTGACCGTATTGAATTGGGTTCTTCAAGCTGCAAAAGAGCTAACTCAAGTAGAGATTTTAGAATTCGATGACATGAGGCATTTTGTCAGAAAAAAACAAAAACTTTTTCTCTGGCTGGATGTTGAGTGTTTCATCAATCAAGCAAGTCATTGACTTCGAAATCGGTCGCCATGTTTTTTTCAGCTTAAACCGTCTCTGGACAAGACTTTTAAGTTTAAAGTTTAACTCCAAGCCTAGTAGTAAGCGACTACCACTGGTCAGCCATTCCCCCCCAATTTGATTGTTCAAACGAAAGCTGAAACCTATAGTATCAAAGGAAAAAATACTCAAATCCGCCAGGAATTACCGCTTTAAACGCAAAACCTTTTGCTACTTCAAATCAAAAGCTATGGTAAAAACGAGTCTTAAAACTGTTCTTTGCAATATCTCTTTAATTGGCAACGCCCTATTTCTAATCAAAGTATGTAATAAGGTTTTAAACTGGTTCTACACCCAAGTAGTTTAAAATGTGCATTCCAAATGCTTTAGCAGCATCAGGGCCATTGGCTGTAATAATATTGCCATCTTCTGTTACGGCTTCACCCGTAAAAACAGCGCCTGCTGTTTCAAGAGCAATTTTACTTTCGGGTGTTTCCCAGACCGTTGCGCGCTTGTCCGATAAAACACCAGCTTTTGCCAGTACAACCCCTGAGATACAAATGGCTGCCACCAAACGCTTTTGTTGCATCATCATTTGAATGGCTTGATGTAACGTGGTGTTGTTCCACAGAAATTCAGGCGCTCCCATCCCACCCACTACAACCAGGGTGTCTAATATATTTCTCTGAATCAAGGGTAACAGTGCATCAACTGTTTCAGTGATATGCTCTACTGCACCCAGCATGCCCGTTGCATCACCTGCTTGGGTACTCAGTGTTTTAACTTGAAATCCAGCTTTTATAAACTGTTCACGTGGGACAAGCAATTCCTCGTCTCTAAATTGATTGGGGGCAATGACCATGGCAATGATTTTTTGCTTTGTTGTCATACTAATAAAGTAGCCCTTTCGCTTTTTTAATTTTTTACTTTTTAAATCTTTTACTGGATGTCTTTTATATATCTTTTAATAAATTTAAATGAAAGATGGCTTTAATGCTTGTGTTGTGTATTAACTGGAAACAACTACTATTTATAGTACCAGTTCTGTGTGTTGATTCTCAAGCATTTCTTAATCGCTTTTTTAAAAAGAGTACTGTTTATCAAAAACAGCGGAAACTCACTTCGAATAATTCATAAAAAAAATTATTTCTCAATGCAAATTGTAAAAAAATATATATGAAGAATAGAATAAGGCAATTTTACCCTTTTGATTGTTTTTATTTTAATTGAGAGTATTATTCAAGTTTAAAGTGAATTCCCGTATTACTAGCTTTAAACTTTTAGAACGCATTATTTCCCACGATACTCGCAAGGAGAATATTATGGACATTAGTTTTTTAGGCTCATTAAATCTGGCTGGATTAATTGGACCAAGCAAACAAAACAAAACAACCGGTGAACCCGTGGCGCGTTTAAGCTCTGACCCAGACGCTGTAACGTTTAAAGGCGGATTGCTGAGTATTGAAGTTGAAGAAGCAAGCCCCAATGCAACAATAATGGCTGTTGCTGATATGACCTTAGAAGAGGCTGAACAAGAGCTTGCCGGTAACACCTTTGAAACATTAATCGCTGCAGCCCGAGGGTCAGACAATCCATTTATTATCGAAGGCTAATACTTTTTTGATTTATCGATTTATAGTGGTTTAGCAGGTAATAATAAGGCAAAATTTTTGGGTCATTGCTGCTGGAGCGTTGTCAGTTTTTTCTGATGAAACTGACGCAGTGCACCATCAACAAAAAGGTTAATCTCACCGTTCATTACAGCGGCAGTGTCACTGGTTTCTATCCCGGTTCGGTGATCTTTGACCAAATTATACGGATGAAACACATATGAGCGGATTTGACTGCCAAAGTTAACATCCATAGTTTCTCCCCGTTCAGCTGCCAGTTTGGCTTCGTGCTCGGCAATTTTTCGTGCAAACAGTTTTGCGCGAAGCATTTCCATCGCGATTTCACGGTTTTGCAATTGGCTTCGTTCTTGTTGCGAGCGGACAACAAAACCAGTAGGCTTATGAACAATGCGAACTGCAGTTTCGACCTTGTTTACATTCTGACCACCAGCCCCGCCACTGCGGCTGGTATCCAGTTCAATATCTTCCGGACGAATTTCAATGTCTACTTCTGAGATACCGGACACAACCGGGCTTACTTCAACAGAGGCAAAACTGGTTTGTCGTTTAGCCGCTGAATTAAATGGCGACTGCCTGACCAGACGATGAACCCCCCGTTCAGCCTTTACATAACCGTAAGCATATTGACCGTTAATCCGGATGCTGGCACTTTTTATCCCGGCTTCTTCCCCCTCGCTGCAGTCCAGTACCGACACAGAAAATGATTTTTTTTCAGACCAGCGGCTATACATGCGCATCATCATTTGCGCCCAGTCCTGGGCATCGGTTCCTCCAGCACCTGCGGTAATGGTGAGAATTACATCCGATTTGTCGTAATCATCAGACAGTAAGTTCTGAAGTTGCCAGTCATCCAATTTACGCTGAAGTTCAGCAAGGTTGCTGGCAATTTCTGCCTGAATGCCTGTGTCGTTTTCTTCTTGGGCCAGCTCGAGCAAAACACTGAAATCTTCAAGTTGCGATTGCCAATCCTTGATATTCTCGATGCCCTCTTTTAAGCGGGTCAATTCTTGCATTTGCTGCTGGGCTGATTCCGCATTTTCCCAAAACGTAGGGTCACTGCTTCTGGATTCCAGATAGCCAACCTGCTCACAAATTTCAGGCGTGTCAAAGACACCCCCGAAGGTCATTGAGGGTTTTTTCAGCAAGGCCCAGTTGTTTTTTAATGTCTGCAAAGTCCATAGTCTGTCCTTTTCATTGAATTGAGAAAATCTCGGTATTTAGCAAATCCAGCTTATTGTTGCTAATGGTATAAATTCCAGCATCGGGGGTCAATAAAGCGACTCTCCTTGAGTGCAAACTGGCCAAACGCTTGGGAGTCAATGGCCATTTGCCCAGCAATCACAGCTTCCTTCAACGGATTCAGTGTCCCAGCAGCAATTAAGATGGTATCCACCGCATTTAAACTGCAGAGAAACGCCAGTGCTCCTTCCAGCGGGGTCAAAGTATTTTCAATTAAAAACCGCTCATAATTGGCCAGGTGTGATTGAATCGGCCAAAACCAGGGGTGTAGCTGCGTGGGATTCATTAAAACCCCTTGCAGATAGACATCCCGTACAATAACGTGGATATGACGGGCTTTCAGTTGGTCCAGACAACCGGTTTGCAAAAACCGTTGATCCAAAACATTCAATGGCAACTGAATGGCATCAATGGCATAGCGATCAGTGAGCTTTAATGCTTCTTCTGGTGTGAAGACGGCAAATCCAATTTTTTCAAGCCGTTTGGTTTTTTTCAGGTGTTGCAGCCGGTGCACCACTGTTGCAATCTGGGCGGGCGTTAACGCATCCCAGGCAGAAACAACCAGCCCTGCCAATGTTTCCTGTTTTAATGTACCAAGAATTTTCTCAAGCTGCGTTTCAAGGGCATCCAGCTGAGGCTCAATCCAGTCAGCCGGTTTAAACAGTGAAGTACTGGCCAGAAACTGAAAGGCTGCTTGTGGCCTCTCATTGTGACGCAGCTTATCCAGGCAACGGGATAAAACCGAAAGCCCTTCCCCCGTTTCATGGAAGGAATTGCCCGTATCCAGATAGGAAATGCCTTGACTGGCTGCATAGGCCAGCATGCCAGTAATTTCTTCATGTGAAGGTGGCAGGATCAGTTTGCCAGCTTCGGTTGCAAAAGCAATGGTACCCAGTCCCAGTTTTGTGATTTGCGGTTTTGTCATTTCCGTTGAAACAGCCCCTGTTCTGTTTGCATCTTCAAGCTTCATAATTTGTAATCAATTACCAGAGTCTTTGCACAAAACTAGCACAAAACAAGATTGACTGGCTTTATATGAATAGTTTCTAGTTTCTCTTAACCAGAACTTCCAATAATTTTCCTGTCTTAGCCCCAAAAACGCTTAATCCAATATGATATCACCTGTAAACAATACATACTCAAAACAATCATTCGCAGGCTATCCTACTGCAGGTAGTGGTGGCCAGTTAGGTCATCAACAAAATTTTTCGGACTATGGTCAAAGTTACTACCCACAACAGCAGTACCAGCAACAGCAATATTCTCAGTCATACCAGCATACCAGACAGGCACCGGGCAAGGAGCATCCAAAACATCGAAACTTTTTGAAAATGTTTGGATGGGGACTAGTAGCCGTAGCGGGAATCATTGGGGCCTGTGCTTTTGTGGGAAAAGTCTTTCTTGGCAAACAACTTTCTTTTATCCAAAACACGCTGGATATGGTATCTGGCCTGTTCAGTAAAGAAGACAACCCTGCCAAAGAAAAGCTTTCCAAAATGGGCGGTCAGCAGACAGCAAACATTGCCAAAGAAGCAGCCGAACTTCTGAAAAATGATCCAGCGTTTTGTGCGTCTATGGGAAAAATTATGGAAAATTCTGCAACACATGCCCTGGATTCGCCAGAGTTTCAAAAGAAACTAGAAGCGACTGCCAGTCAACTGGGAAGAAAGGCATTGATGGGACTGCCTGGATTGAATTGGTTTGGCGGCAAGTAAAAACACAATTTATTGTACGTCAATAGTTTTTCTCAGTGCCTCAACAATGGCTTTGGTGGCATTAGGTTTTGCAAGTTTTTTGGCACTTTCAGCCATCTGTGTTAAGCGAGTAGGGGTGTTTAACAAAGACAGTACTTGCTCTTGTAGATAGACAGGACTCAGCTGATGGTCAGGGATCATAATGGATGCACCAGCGTCAACAGCCGCTTGGCTGTTCATGTGCTGGTGATCAGCTGCCGCATGGGGATAAGGCACCAAAATGGTAGGCACTGCACACAAAAACATCTCAGATAGCGTTAAACTGCCGGCCCGGCAAACTGCAAGACTGCTGAGTTCCAGCAGGGCGGGCATTTCATTGGTATAAGGTAGCAATTTGTAGTGGTCGTGATTGAGCAGTTCTGGATAATGTGATTTTAATAAGGCCACCGATTCATCGTAACGTTTTTCGCCAGTCACATGCACAATAAACAACCGCTCAATTTCATTCAGCAAGGGCTTGGCACAGTGAATGACGGCTTCGTTAATTCGTCGTGCGCCTTGTGAACCACCAGTGACCAGGAGTATTTGGGCATCTTCTGGACAGTGGAATGATAGTTGCTGGCGGGCATAAGTGGGGGTCATCTGGCCAACTTTTCCGCGAAGGGGATTTCCTGTCACCAAGATCTGTTGATCAGGCCTGTATTTTAGCTGGCTGGCCGCATGGGCAAAACTGGTGGTAATCAGTGCTGCATTCCGGCCCAGAAACCGGTTGGCAAGTCCTGGCTGGGCATCGGGCTCATGAATACAATAGGGAATATTCAACGCTTTGGCTGCCATTAAAACGGGCGCTGTAATATAGCCCCCCGTGCCAAAAACAAGTGAAGGCTTTTCATGGCGTAAAATTTTTATTGCCTGTTGTTTCGCACGGTTTAACTGCATCAACCATTTCAGCATGCGGATGGGCAAATTCAGCGTCAATCCTCTGGGCATGCCACTAAATTCAATGCCATGGAAATCAATATGCTCTTGACTCACAAGTTTTTCTTCAAGGCTATTCGGTCTGCCCACATAAACCAATTGATTCTGCGCGTTGCACTGCAAGAAATACTTGCCCACCGCCAAAGCCGGATAAATATGGCCGCCAGTCCCGCCGCCTGTCAATAACAGTTTTAATGGGGCAGCCTGATGGCTCATAACGGTTGCTCTTCGGGTTGGTGGTAAGCAGAGAGCCGTTTTGAAGCAGACACTGGGTCAGGGGTGTTCTGTTTTTCAGCACTAAAAGGGACTCGAGGCTTGTTGTAACGGGAAATATTCAGCAAAATGCCAATCATGCTGAGCGTAATAATCATGGAAGATCCACCGTAGCTGATCAGCGGCAAAGTGACCCCGGTAACTGGCAAGATACCCAGGGTAACTGCAATATTAATGAGTGCCTGCAAAATAATTGCCAGTGTCAGCCCAAAGGCCAGCATGCGCCCAAAACTGCTGGGGGATTGCAGTGCAATTTGAAACCCGCGCCAAGCCAGTACAAGAAACAAGCCAATCACAATACTGGCCCCAATAAAGCCCCACTCTTCACAGATTATTGAAAAAATAAAGTCGGTGTGCTGAAAAGGCAGGTAGTGCAGTTTTTGGATGGAATTGCCAAGACCCACCCCAAACAGCCCCCCGGAGCCCACCGCAAAATAAGACTGAATAATATTATAGCCTTCATCACCGGGGTATTGCCATGGGTCCAGCCAGCCTTTAATACGATCAAGCTGGTACGTGTTGTTGGCGATCACATAGGCTACTCCTGCCCCCATTGCCGGAATAATGCTGAAAAACAGATACCGGGGCATTCCCGCAACAAACAATATGCCCAGTGTCATGATGCCAATAATAATGGTCACACTCAAGTTGGGCTGCTTCACAATAAAGACACTCATCAGGGTGACCAGGGCCAGGTTGGCAATGCTGTTGCCGTTTAATAAATTTTTATGTTGCGTGGTGGCCTGTGCCATTAAAAAAATGGCCGTTAACTTTGCAAAATCGGAGGGCTGAAACTGAAATCCCATCGGCAGTTTAATCCAACGCTCACTGCCATTGGCAGAAAGTCCGGCAATGGCCGTAAAAGCAAGCAGCGCCAGGGCTATAAAGGCAAGCGGCCGTGCCAGCTTCTTCCACCGCTCAAAGAAAAACTGAGACCCAAAAAATAATCCAAAACTGCCAACCACAACGGCAATGGTTTGTTTAAGCAATGTTGAAAACGTGCTGCCAGTTTCCAAATCGGCTTGCATAGCGCTGGCCGTAAATACGGCAAACAGGCCAATTACAACCAGGGCAACGGTCACTGAAAACAATATTTGATCATAGGGCCGCCTTGCCGGGTGCTTTTTTGCCCTAGCATTCTCTTTGCTGCGGTTTTTGCTACTGATCTGTTTTTTCTTACCCGGATAGGGGACAGCGTGACTCATGGTTGAACGGCCAATTCTTTCACAATTTTTTCAAAGGCATTGCCGCGGGCTTCAAAATCATTAAATTCACCAAAACTGGCACAGGCTGGTGACAAGACCACTGGGCTTCCCTCACTCAGAGAAAATCCCTGATGAACAGCATCAGCCAGGGTTTTTACCGAATAAATGCCAGCTTGATGATACCCCCCGGCAATTAAGGCCTTCTGAAACCGATCGGCCGCCTGTCCCAGCAGAATCACCGCCTGGGTGTTTTCAATGCATTGCTTCACAAAATCATCCAACGGGGTTAATTTATCATGCCCGCCTGCAATTAAAATAATTTTCTCGGTGTCAAAGGCTTTCATCGCGCAAATAGCAGCATCGGTGTTGGTGGCTTTCGAGTCATTATAGAATTTGACAGCAATGGGGCTCTCATTTTGGCCTTTGGTTTGATTCTGATTGCCTGACATCTGCTTTTGAACACTTGTCACAAGATTTAACCGGTGCGGCAGGCCTTTAAAGGCAAGACAGGCCTTTTTAATGGCCGCTATTGAAATACCGGAAAGAATGGCCGCACAAGTGGCTGCAAGGATATTGCTCTGATTATGCCGGCCAATTAATTGGCAGTCAGCGCTATTCAACACTTCAATGACGGGCTGATTGGCGGTTTGAACAACCACGTACCCGCTTGCATTAATAAACGCCTTGTTTTCGTAGCCTGCAACCGATGCTGCTTCTGGTGAAAACCAGAAAATAGAGGTTTCTTGAGTGTTTAGTATGGCTGCGATTTCATGACTCACCGGGTCATCGGCTGGCAGTATGGCCCATTGAGGCTCGATTGAAACGCCAGCGTTTTTCTTTGAGAAAAGTGAGAGCTTTGCCGCCTTGTAATTCTCAACAGAGCCATGCCAGGCCAGGTGATCCGGTTGGAAATTGGTGAGAATCGCAATATCACAGTGCAGATCCGGCGAAAAAGCCAGCTGATAAGAGCTGAGCTCAATGACCAAGGCCTCAGGAACAGGGGTATCAGCCTGCAACTGGGTATTTTGCTGATCCTCAGGCTTCGTATTCACCTTAGTATTATTGTTAGTCTCAGACTTAGCCTTAATGGGAATAATCTTATCCAGCACTGATGTCAGTGGGATTCCAATATTGCCGCAAGCGGGGGCTGTTTTTTGATCGCACGCAAACATGGCAGAAAGCAGTGTTGTGACCGTTGACTTTCCGTTGGTGCCGGTAATGCCAATGGTTTTAATGCCAGAACTATTTTGGTTGCTTCGCTTTTGATTCAAGGCCTGCAATGCCAGCCAGCCGTAATTGACCTCTGCCATCAAAGACTTCTTACTCAGAGTGAGCTGCTCAATAATGCTGGCGGATGGTGGAATGCCCGGGCTTAAAACAACAGTTTCTGCATGGCTAAAGCAGGCCTTGCCATGGCCGCCCACTTCCAGCGCGACCCCTAAAGCCTTGAGGGTAGCAATCTTGTCCTCATTGGCCGGGCTTAACGGGGAATATTCACTGAGGAAAACCGATTGCCCGCGTTTAACCGCATACATTGCAGCTGCATACCCACTGCGTGACATGCCCAGCACAGTTAGCGGTGTGCCGGGGTGCAATGGGGCTTCGGTTTTTTCGGGTTTAGCAGCGGGTTGTGGCATAATGTGTTTATAAAAATAGGACGTTTATAAAAAAAGGGCATTTATAAAATTAGGGGCCTGTAAAAATGGCAAGGTATAAAAGTAGGAAGGTATAATATAGGAGCTTATAAAATGCAGATTACAATCAAAGTGAGAAAAAAGACGGTGGGTGCTTGCCTACACAGCTTGTTTCCACTGTTTTTTACGGTTGCAGAAAAATAGCCAGAATGCAGCAAAAAAACTGAAAGGTCACAAAGGCATACATAACTTGGGGCTCTTTCCAGCCAGACAGTTCAAAATGGTGGTGCAGGGGACTCATTTTAAAGATCCGTTTGCCAGTCAGTTTAAAGGAAGCCACCTGTAAGATCACCGACAGGGCTTCCAGAACAAAAACCAGGCCAATTAAAATAAGCCAGAACGCGTAACCGCTGAGAATGGCAATGGCAGCAAGGGCGCCGCCAATCGCCAGACTGCCAGTATCGCCCATGAAAATACGGGCAGGATACCGGTTAAACAGCAGAAAACCAAGCAGCGCCCCCACAAAGCATTGGGCAAGCAGCGCCAGCTCGGGTTGATTGCTGGCAAACAGCAAAAGAGACAATGTCATAAAACTAAGCAGTGCTGTCCCGGAGGCCAGCCCATCCAACCCATCAGTCAGGTTAACGGCATTGCTGGTGGCTGTCATCACAAGGGCCGAAAAAAACGGGTAGCCCCAGCCCAAAGATATGGTATTACCGTTAAAAAATCGGACATCACCGCTAAACGAAGCGGAATCGCTGGTCAGCATGCCCACCCCCAGCAAAAATCCCAGAATGCTCTGAACCGCCAGCTTGCCATATCCAGACAAGCCTTTGTGATTTTTTTTGGCGATTTTCAGATAATCATCCATAAAGCCAGCCGCACCCAAAATCACGGTCACCGCCAAAACCCAATAGACACTGGGTGCAATGGAGCCGTTGTTTTGAAGGAAAAGTAAAAGCAAACTGCAAAGGACCACTGCAACCAGAATGGGTACTCCGCCAGCGGTCGGTGTTCCTTTTTTACTCAGGTGGCTTTGCGGGCCGTCATCTCGAACGTATTGACCCAGGTAGCGTTTTTTTAAAAAATGGATATAGGCAGGCATTGTCGCTACAACCAGCAGAAAAGGCAGTAATCCGGCCAGGACGGTACTCCATTGTGAGACTGTATTTTGTAGCGCAGTGTTTTGCATATAACGCGTGAGACTGAATGCCCTTCTCTGGTTTTTATTATCTCTGGTCTTTGTTATTGGGTGTCTTCTTGAGTGGCGTTTTTAATGGTCGTGGCCACTGACATTTTTCAGACGGGTTTTTTAGGGAGTGTTTCGCCATTCTCAACAGTTTACAGGCTGGCTGAGCAGTTCGGGCAGGCGATCAAGCTGATTGGCCCGGGATCCCTTCAGTAATATTATACAATGATCCAGCTGGTTTGAGCGTTCTGCAACACAGTGCTTGGCCAAATCGTCCAGCGTATTAAAATGAAGCGCAGTTGCCGTGTTTACGGGCTTATTTTCTGAGCAGGTTAAATATGAGTGGCCTGAATCTGAGGGGGCTGAATCTGAGAGGGTTGAATTTGAAGGGGGCAATTTGCCCGCATTTTTTTTAACTTGCTTTTTAGCTTGATCTTGCTTTTTAGCTTGATAAATAGCATAACCAGCGGCAATCTCAGCGGCCTCTTCTCCCACGGTCAGCAATGAAAACGGGTGTGGCTGCTCCGCCAGCCAATGGCCGAGTGCCGCATGTTTTTCCTGGCTAAAATCGCCCAGTTCTTTCATACCACCCAGGATCAACACTTTTTTTAAGGCCACCGGATTTTTTTCTGCCTTTGCTTGCGGCAGCATATCGGTTTCTAAAGACAAAAAGGCCTCAATGGCAGCCTGCATACTCTCTGGTGAGGCATTGTAGGCATCATTAATAATGGTGGTATGGGGGTACCCTGGTAACGGAATCTTTTCCCACCGGCCTGCTTCTGATTGGCTGTAATTTTTCAAGCCCTCACGCAATGCGTCTACGTCAAGGCCAATGCTTTGCCCAATGGTCATAACAGCAACCGTATTGCTGAGAATATGCATTCCTGGAACTTTGACGGAAATGGGTTTTTCTTTAAATTGCGGGATTTGATACGAAAACAACCCTGGGCTTGCCTGCAAGGGTTTTGCGCCTTGCGTTGAGTACGGCAAAATATCGCCAGTCCATTTTTGAAGGGCTGCATCCAGCAGGCCCTCACTGTCTGTGTTCATAACCAAAAGCCCTGTTTCTGGGTGCAGGCCGTCCGTGATTTCCAGCTTGGCCTGCATAATATTGTCTCTCGAGCCCAAACGCCCGATATGGGCTGTTCCCACATTGGTAATCACCGCAATATCGGGTTTGGCCGCATGAGACAGCACTGAAATTTCTCCCAGGCCGCGCATGCCCATTTCAACAATTAAAATCTCCGTATCAGATTTCAAGGCCAGCAGTGTCTGCGCCACGCCCACTTCATTGTTAAAATTTTTGGCAGTTTTCTGGGTTTTCTTCAGGGGTGAGAATGCCGCAAACAGCATTTCTTTGGTGGTGGTTTTTCCGGCACTGCCAGTAATGGCAATCACCAGAGCACTGGATTGGCTGCGATGGTATTGGGCCATTGCAAGATAGGCAGACAACGGGGATTGAACCACCAGAACATTGGGCCATTGCTGGTGGTTTTCTTTAAAGGTTTCTGTGTTGCCTTCATAAAACGCTTCAGAGACAAAGGCGCCAACAGCACCGGCTTTAAAGGCTTGCCCCAGGTATTGGTGGCCGTCAAAATTTTCACCGCTGAGCGGGATAAAAAAATCACCGGATTTTAAGGCGCGTGTGTCCGTACATAGCCCCGCATCGTCAAATAAAACGTGTTGGGTAATACACGTTGCCTGGGTAACAGTTTTTAAAACCGACCAGGAAAAAAGCGGGCATTCAGTATGTGGCATTATGGGTTAAACACTAACTTGGTGGATTACACAGTAATTTCCTCACTGTATCCTGTTTGACCTGAATTGACAATTTATTCGCTTTATTTGCGTAATGTTTGTGTCAAAATTCAAAAAATATTTTCCAAAATGCATGAGACCCTTTCATTGTTATGAGTACTGCTGAAAACACGGCTAAATCGCTTCAAACAGAGGCTGTTATTTTAAACAAAACCATCCGAAACATTGCCATTATTGCCCATGTCGATCATGGCAAAACAACCCTGGTGGACAGCATGTTCAGACAAAGTGGTATTCTCCGGGATAATGAGCAACTGGCCGAGCGTGCCATGGACAGCCACGATCTGGAGCGGGAACGGGGCATTACTATTTTGGCCAAAAATACAGCCATTCCGTATAACGATTACAAAATCAATATCCTTGATACCCCTGGCCACGCCGATTTTTCAGGGGAGGTCGAACGGGTTCTGACCATGGTGGACGGCGCTCTGCTGGTGGTAGATGCTGTAGAAGGCCCGATGCCGCAAACGCGATTTGTTTTGCGCAAAGCGCTTGAGCAAGGTTTAAAAATTATTCTGGTCATTAATAAAATTGACCGTGATGCGGCCAACCCGGCCCGGGCCATTGACAAAGTGGTGGATCTTTTTATTGAGCTGGGCGCTGATGAAGGTCAGCTGGATTTCCCGGTTGTCTATGCAAGCGGCCTTGCCGGCCAATCCGCTCTGTCTCAAGAGATCGCCTTGTCGGGTGAAATGACCGATTTAACCCCGCTGATGGAGACCATTGTATCCAGTATTCAAGCCCCGCCCGGTGATGACAGTGCCCCCCTGCAACTGCAGGTTTCCACGCTGGATTACAATGATTACCTGGGCCGCATCGTGATTGGTCGAATTTCCCGGGGCTGTGTTTCAACCGGACAGACCATTGCACTGGTTCAGCGGGATGGAAAAATCAGTCAGCACCGGGTGAACAAACTGTTTGGGTTTCAAGGCCTGAAAAGGATTGATATTTCCTCAGCCAGTGCCGGTGATATTGTGGCCGTTGCCGGGATTCCTGAAGTGCAGATTGGGGAGACCCTGGCTGATCTGACCAATCCTGAAGGCCTTCCACTCATTGATATTGAAGAACCCACCCTGAAAATGACTTTTTCAATCAATACCAGCCCAATGGCCGGACGCGAAGGCAAATATGTTACCTCGCGGCAATTGCGCGACCGCCTGTGGAAAGAGGTCAAAAGCAATATCAGCCTTCGTGTTGAAGAAGGGGATTCGCCCGATAACTTTATTGTCAGCGGGCGCGGTGAATTGCACCTGACCATCTTGATTGAAACCATGCGCCGGGAAGGCTTTGAATTTCAGGTTTCCAAGCCTGAGGTTTTGACCAAAACCATTGACGGTCAGATTCATGAGCCGTCAGAAGATTTGGTTTTGGATGTTCCTGAAGACGTTGGCGGAAGTTGTATTGAGCAACTCTGTCAGCGTAAGGGTGAATTGCGTAACATGGAAACACTGGGTGCCCGGACAACCATTACCTTTGTCATTCCCTCACGGGGGCTGTTGGGATTTCGCAGTGAATTCATCCGAATGACCCGCGGCCAAGGCATGATGGCCCACACGTTCAGCAGGTTTATTCCCTGGGTGGGAGATATTGGTTCGAATCGAAGTGGGGTGCTGGTTGCTAATGAAGCAGGTGAAGCAACGGCCTACGCCATTAAAAACGCAGAGGATCGCGGGGTGTTTTTTATTACCCCCCGAACCGTTGTGTACCGGGGAATGATTATTGGCGAAAATAGCCGGGGGCAAGACCTGGTTTTAAATATTACCAAGGCAAAAAAATTAACCAATATGCGCAGTGCTGGTGCCGATGTACTTGATGTTTTGCAAACCCCAATTGCCTTAACACTGGAATTTGGTCTGGACTATATCGCCGCCGATGAATTAATGGAAGTGACACCAGAGAACATTCGGTTGCGGAAGGCCAATTTGGATTTTAAGCGCTGAACCAGTTTTTTTAAATATATTTGCTTTTATTAATTTAAAACCATTTTTCCAGTATCTGTCTTTAATCAAATACTCTCGTGATTTAAAAATTGTGACAGAAAAAACCTTATTGTCTTAGCAATTGCAAGAAATTACTGGCATCAAGTCTTTAAAGTCTGCTAATTGTAAAATAATCTTGCACATTTACAAGCGAGGTTTTTAGATCTGTCTAAATTTATAGAAAACAACAAGAAGAATATCACCAGAAAGCTGTTTAATTTTTAAGTAATTAATTTAAAAAGAGCGTACAATTGTCTCGTTATAATCAACCCAACCCAACTGAGTTATAGAACCTGTCAATACGCTGACGGGGACTTATTTTGCAGCGTATATTGGTTCAGATCGACAATTTAGTAATAGCAAGAATATGGTGATGAAGTTCAAGTTTGAAATTGTGCAAAAGGCAATTTTGAAAGGCTTCCTGTAACACTCAAAAACCTGGAGGATTTAAAGCTGAATAACAACTGTTTAGTAGTAAAGAGGCAGCTGAGCAGTTTTACGGGTTTATGCAAGACCGATAACAGTATAAATCCAAACGCACAACTATTACTTTAAATGCCAGTTCTGATGAAATTGCTGAACACGCGTAAGACAGTTTTATTATTTGCTTTGGCAAGAATGCTAAGGGGACTATATTTCAGGAGGAAATGAAAGATATGCTGTGGAGGGTGAAAAAAATATTTATTACAGTCACTTTACATTGATAGGCTATTTTATTGGAATAATAGTTAATATTTATCTCGTTACTTCTTTTTAAATGATTGAAAGGCAATCTTATGGGTTCATATATACAAGCGCAGTATCTTTCAGACTCAGATATCGATTGGTTTAAAGTTAATACTAACAAGGTTTACAAAGGTGTAAGCGAACTTTATTCAGTTTATTCAAAACAGTAATAGCGCTATAAACAGTTACTCAACACTCTCAGAGGTCATAAAGTAGCTTTGCGTTGTTTCAATATCGTTATGCCCCAGCAGAATGCGAATGTGATTTAATGGCATCCATTTGGCGCTCATAATAGTGGCGAAAGTGCGACGCAGGCCGTGCTGGGTGATATCCAGGCCGGTGTTTTTCTTCAGGGTCTGCATACCGCGCTTTAAACTGTTATCTGTAAGGGGTCAACCGTCGCGCAGTGTGAAAAAGCCATTGGTGTCTTCTTTTCGAATGTTTAGCCATTCTTGAATAACAGGCCGAAGTTTTTATAAGAGAACAATTCAATTTCATCGCACTTTTACCCTTTCTTGTTCCAGAATATCAGACGTTTAAGAGACAGGCCAAAATCATTCAGTTTCAAGACCAGCAGTACACTCTGATGAATGCTGGTATAGACAAAAACTTGGATTACTGTCTTGTTTAACTGTTCACCATACATGGTGCTGACCCAGAAATACGGGGGCAGAAGTGAATACTTCTATATTTTTGCCTCTAATTAGCTATTTTCCGTGCTTCAAAGAAGCGTTTAACCTTGATATCCTGAACCCCCAATCGGACACTTTTATCAAAAAGGTGCAGCCTATTGGTTTTGTTTTTGTATGTGAAAAAAGCCCTGCGTTTTCACTTTGTTCGTAGGATTTCAATATTGAATATTCATTGTCAATTTTCTTTCCATTTCTTAAGGGGTTTAGAAGACTGATTCAAATAATTTTTAGTTGGTTTAGAAAAATTAGTATACTTTTTGTATAAACCTTGAATTGACAGGATTTGACCCCACACCGCAACCACAATCAAATTCAGACTTAACGGGAGCCCCGTTTTTTATCTCATAGAACAGGGCACAAGCTTACAAGCGTTTTCAAAAAAGGACAGCCCGTGTGAGGTGCTGTCCTTTTTCGGACCGACAGGATTTGAACCTGCGACCTCTTCCACCCCAAGGAAGTGCGCTACCAAGCTGCGCTACGGCCCGTGTTGACAAAATTAATGAAAATCTAAAAAACCTTTATTTCAAACCTTATATTAAATTAAGTCCAGCTTTGTTGGCAACCTCTCTGTGTTTCTACAATCAAACAAAGACGGAAAGGACGTCAAGAACTATAATGACCTACAGCTTGTTAACAGTATCATTTTTTTATTATACTTTCAACATAAAAAGTATAACAAAAGACCAGTATGAACTGTTAAAATAGTACCTTCCCGTTCAGCGAGGCAATGTTAAATTTTTAAACCTTACTTTAATTAATATAATTTTGCCTATTAGAGAAAACACTTGTAAATGGGGTACTTGACCCAAAGAATTTGGAAACTGGCTTACAATATAAACAAGATTGCGACATACAAAATTACCGCAGTGATTATAAAAAGGAGTTTTAGACATAAAAACGGATATTGGATCGTCTTTTTACAGTGTTACAAGAACACAGGTTAATCCGCATTAAAGTCGAGTGCTTGGGGGGGACAGTACAATTGTTAAAGTGCACCCGATGGCATAGGTGCATAAAAAACGGTCTACAGTCCATTGGAAAATCTTGAGGCGGATAGCCTACTGAATTCATCGGACTGCTGCGGATGAAAGAACAGCGCTAAAAGCAAGACTGTCAGCAGGATATACATGCAATGGGACTGTGGGCAGGAAACTGCTTCAGGCATGGCAAAATATCCCTAAAGCGTGCCCTTATCGGATTGCGTTAATGAAGGTGATGAAACCAGACAACTTGTTCTTGACTTGGGCTTATTTCTTGTTGTGCCTCCAAAATACAGTTGGCTTTAGCTTTGGAGCTATGATAAAAAAAACTGTACAAAAAAACGAAATAAAGTAACGCGTCTATTTCAGCGGCTCACAAGGCATTCGGCGCATTTTTTTACGCTTTGAAAAATTAGACAAAATGTTTATGGCATTTATTCATTTTGTGCTTATCATGCAACTCATTTGTATTCGCAGACCCTAGTAGCGATTCTGAAATATGTTTTATAGAGTGGAGGGTGTGTAATTTATTATTCTAAAGAGTCTTTGAGAAGCTTAAATTTTCAGAGGGGTTTTATTGGCTTCATTCTCTAGAGTCATCACCGACGCCTGGTGAGGTATCATCTTCTGGAGAGCCACCGACGCCTGGTGAGGTATCATCTTCTGGAGAGCCACCGACGCCTGGTGAGGTATTGCCTTCTGGAGAGCCACCGACGCCTGGTGAGGTATCATCTTCTGGAGAGCCACCGACGCCTGGTGAGGTATTGCCTTCTGGAGAGCCACCGACGCCTGGTGAGGTA